>BACX01000664.1 GCA_000333335.1 Sphingomonas-like bacterium B12
CCCCGACAAGTAACCTTGCGCGCGTCGCAGCGTGCCTGGATCAAACAGCGCGACGCCGCCTGCCCGATCGATGACAGCCCCGGCGCCGGCACGATCGAGATGTCCACCATCCGGCCTGTCTGGCAAAGCAGACCGAGCGCCGAACCGCGTGGCTGCGAAAGCTTCGATAGCAGCGGAAAGCGACGTTCGTTCGTCAGCGGCGTAAGGTGAACACTGCCAGCTGAATGGAGCCACCCCGCCCCTCTCAACGTTGATACAAGGGTCCTGTGCTGGGACTTTCCGGTCGGACAGCTTCCGGCACCGAAATGGGTTAGACCGCCATTCCATTGCCCACGAAAAGGCGGCGACGTGTCTCGGCTGACGTCAATCTCGTGGACTCTTGTAAACCACGCGATCCTTGCATCGATAGGGCGACCAAATCGGCTCTGCGGGTATCAAAACGATCTAGGTGATGACCGTGGCACCTAAGTCGAATTCAGGAGTTGTTGACGGGTGGCCGCGTGCTTCGGGGATTGATGAACGACACCGCTTCCGAAGCGCTCAAGGCGATATTCCCCGGCGAGACCGAAATGGCTTACCTGATGCGTGCGACCGATTGGTCGGCAACGCCGCTGGGGGACCCGACGGGTTGGCCAGATGCTTTGAAGATTCCTTTGCGCATGCTGCTGACATCGCGGTTTGAGATGTGGCTCGGTTGGGGGCCGGATCTCTCGTTTTTCTACAACGATGCCTATATTCCGACCCTCGGGGTCAAGCATCCCGCAGCGCTAGGACGACCATTCCAAGAAGTGTGGTCCGAAGTTTACGAAGACGTGAAGGATCAGGTGGCAAGTGTCGCTGCTGGCGGTTCGACCTGGAACGATGCGCTTCTGCTTCTTCTCGAGCGCAGCGGCTTTCCCGAAGAAACCTATCACAGCTTTTCCTACAGCCCACTCCACGATGCCGACGGGGCGGTAGCAGGCCTGTTGTGCGTCGTGAGCGAAGAGACCGAACGCGTCATCACCGAGCGACGCATGGCGATGTTGCGATTGCTCGGCGCCCGCCTCGTGGAATCGCTGGATGTCGACTCCATCAAAGCCTCGATCTGCGCGACGTTGTCGGCAAACCGGCGAGATTTTCCGTTCGCCCTCATGCGACTGGATGATGCCGGGACCGTCGAGTTTTCGGCCTGCACGGACGATGCCTCGCACCTGGCCGACTTTCCCTGGGCTGGGAGCGATAACCCTGGAAGCAAGATCCAACTGCCTTCGGATCTTCGCTTGCCATCCGGTCCGTGGGAGAAGCCGCCGAGCGAGGCGCTCGTCATCCAGATTCCGGGGGCTGCGGGCGCGCCTGCGGCCGGCACACTGGTCCTCGCGCTGAACCCCTACCGCCGCGACGAAGACCTTTGCGGCTTCGCCGAGCTTATCGCAGCCCAAATCAGTGGGGCCATCGCGAACGTCCGTACTCTCGAAACCGAGCGTCGCCGTGCGGAACGGATCTGGAAACATGCGCGCGATCTCATGATCGTTGTCGATGCCGATGGCGTCATCCGATCGGCAAGCCCGGCCTGGACCCGGATCCTGGGTCATCCGGTCGAGGACGTAGTCGGGCAGAACCTGGACCGTTTCGTCCTGGCCGACGACATGGCCGACACGCATTCGGCTCTCGATCAGGCGGTGTCGGGTGCGGACGTGACGGGGTTCGAAAACCGCTACGTCACGGCGGGTGGAGAAGCGCGCTGGATCTCCTGGCATACCGCCCAGGAAGACGGCCTCGTCTACGCCTACGGACGCGACGTGACGGAGCAAAAGGCCGCGTCAGATGCGCTGGCTTCGGCCGAGAACGCGCTGCGCCAGTCTCAGAAGATGGAGGCAGTCGGCCAGCTCACCGGCGGTATCGCGCACGACTTCAATAACCTGCTGACCGGCATCATCGGCTCGCTCGAGATGATGCAGCGCAAGTCCGCGCAGGGACGAACGGCTGACGTCGATCGCTACGCGGCAGCCGCAACGACATCGGCCAATCGCGCCGCAGCGCTGACCCAGCGACTGCTCGCCTTCTCACGACGCCAGTCGCTGGACCCGAAGCGCGTCGACGCCAACCAGCTCGTGCGGGGTATCGAGGAGCTGCTTCGCAGGTCGATTGGCGAGGCGGTCGAACTGGAATGCGTCGCGTCGGGCGGTCTGTGGCCCACGCGGTGCGATCCCAACCAGCTCGAGAGTGCCATCCTCAATCTGTCCATCAACGCCCGCGATGCGATGCCGGCGGGAGGCCGCCTGACGATCGAGACGGGGAACGCTTCGATCGACGAAGGCTATGCACGCCGCAACAGCTTCGCGACACCCGGCCAATATGTGACGATCTCGGTTACGGATACCGGCACCGGCATGACGCCCGAGGTCGTATCCAAGGCGTTCGATCCCTTCTTCACGACCAAGCCGATAGGGCAGGGAACGGGTCTTGGCCTTTCTATGATCTATGGCTTTGCACGCCAGTCGGGTGGCTTCGTAAACATTTACAGCGAGGTCGGCCTGGGCAGCACGATCCGCATTTATTTGCCCCGCGACCGACAAAGTGAGCCGGACGAAGAGGTCTGGGAGGAACCGGGCGAGCTAGAGCGCTCCGATGACGGGGAGACCGTCCTGGTCGTGGAGGACGAGGAGGCGGTCCGCGCCTTGATCGTCGATGTTCTGCAGGAGCTTGGCTATCGCACCATGGAAGCGGTGGACGGGCCTTCGGGGCTTGAGATTCTGCAGTCCGGAACGAAGATTGACCTTCTCGTGACCGACGTTGGTCTACCGGGCTTGAACGGCCGGCAGCTTGCCGACGCTGCCCGGGTGTCGCGGCCAGAACTTAAGATCCTTTTCGTAACCGGCTACGCGCACAACGCCGCCGTTGGTAATGGTCTGCTCGAGCCCGGCATGGAGATCATCACCAAGCCCTTCACGATCGATAAGCTCGCAAGCCGAGTTCGCATGATCGTCGAGGGATAGCCTCGCAAAATGAACCCAACGGAGCCGAGACCTACCAGAGAGCGACGCGCTAATCGGCACCAAGTGGTCGGAAACGGCAGCTTGGCGAGCAGCAGCGAACATCCGCTGCAGGGACGGCAAGCGCCACGCAGCTTGATATCGGCGTTCGGTCTGACTGGTTATTGCCCATGAGGCGACGACCTCGGCACTCGGGCAATGAGTTACCGGAACCAGATGACTGACTTGATCTAGGTTGTTGAACGCTTCGCGGAGATCACCAAAAAAGATCGCTTCTAGCTGGGGGAAGGCAGCTTGAGGCGGTTGCAATGAACGAAGATAATCTCGATTACTTCATCCGACGCGCGAACGAAGAGCGTCAACGTGCCGATCAATGTTCCGATCCGGCGGTCGCGCAAATCCATCGCGAACTCGCCGCGCACTACGAGAATGCCTTAGCATCCTTGCACCAGGATCGCGACTACACCGTTACCAACTAGGAAACGCTGTCCGCTTCTCGGCAGCGTGATGCGGATCGAGAACGACGACAAGTGATCGACTGCCGGCAGGCTGACAAGCTGCCCGTTGGGTACGATATCGGCATGCCCCGCCCTTCACGAAGGCGCCAGAAGCGGTCGCGACCGCTCCCGAGGCAATTCCGGCAGCCCTCGCCTTTCCCGATGCTTATGTCTCGTCCGTCGTGGCCGCGGACACCGCCTTCCTGGCCTTGTTGGCGGCGCGGGTCGCGGCGGCCTTTTCGGCACGGGCGTAGGCGGTCTTTGCGTCGATAGGCTTACGTTTCGGCTTCGGAGAAGCTGCTCTCACAGCCTTGACCGGAGACGACTTCGGCTTTGGTGCGGCCTTGGCCTTAGCAAGTGCGGGGTCCGCCGAGGCTTCCGCCGTAGCCGGCACGGCGGCGGCGACCAGTTTCTCTGATGGCGCATCCCTCGTGTGGACCGCATTCCGCTTCGCCTTCTGCCCAACCGCCTTGCTGGCTTGGGCCGCAGGTGATTTAGGCTTTGGCGCGAGCGCCGGTTCAGCGGGCGCGGGAACAGCTGATTTCTCGGTTGCGTCCGGAGCCGTGGCGGCGATGGGTTTGGCCGTTTGCGCCGGCTTCGCGACGGCGCGTTTCGCTTTCGGGATTTTCACGGCGGCATCCCCGGCGCCCTTGTGACGAAGCTCATCATCGAAATCGCCGTCGCCGACGGCGGACGCAAACTTGTCGAGGAAATCCGAAAAGCGATCGGACGGTATGTGGTTGGTTTCCACCCCGTTGATCGTGAAGACGTCCCCTTTGATCTTCACGGTGAGCGCGACGACGTCGTTGCTCAGTTTCCACCAGCGATGCGGGGCACGGGTCTGCCTGCTTTCGAACTGACGTTTTGCATTCGAGATGCCTTTGAGGAGCGGTCGTCGAAGCTCTTGCAGGTTCTCGGTCTTGCGAGAAAAAATCGCGGGCAGGTTCACGTTGTCGATCAAACCAAGAAGAGCTTCTTTAAGCGACATGATCTTCTCCCGTGAAAAAACGCGATCCTCCACGGCAGCGGTTCGATGTCAATCTCCGCAATCGTAGCGATAGGCGTTCGGGCCGAAGGTTTCACTGCGCCAAGCGAAGCGCGAAGCCGGACGGCCTGTCTATCGAGAGACAGCACATGCGATGGCGTCCTGGCGATGATCCTGATCGTACTGGGATCAGGAATATTACTCCGTTGCAGGAGCTTGGGCACTAGATCGCCCTCGTGACCGGCGGCAGTAGCGGCAATGGGCCACGCGCCGCCGTGGCAGTTCGTCGCGGAAGGAAGAACGGTCAGATGAGAAGATCGATCTGACACCGTCGAGCCGGTAAATCGAGCCTGCGCTCTCGGGCTCAAACCGGAACATCGGCAAGGCGCCCAATGCGGGTCATTCCCGATCTCACGCGCGGTTCCTAATTGCCGCCTGTCCGCTTCAACTGCGCTAACAATCGCCCACCGACAGGGAATCCGGTTGGTGGGGGGTGTTCTTTTCTGGCTAAGCGGCATGCGGTACAGCCGCGCAATTCAATAGCTGATTCGCAGCGTCCCGATCGCGCTGCGTGGCGCGGCGTAGAAGGCCTGCCCCCATTCCAGCGAGTTCAGATATTTGACGTTCGTGACGTTGCGCACGTTGACGCTGGCCTCGACATGCTCGGTGATCCTGAAGCCGGCCAGCAGATCGAGCGTGGCGTAACCGCCCTGCCGGATCGGCAGCCCGTTCGAATCGTCGTTCCCGCGCACCTTGCTCTGGTAGCGGAAATTGGCGCCGAGCTTGAGGTCATGCCATTCGGGAATCTGGTAAGTCGCGGTGAGCTTCAGCGTGTCGCGCGGCACGAAGAGGCGCGCATCGGCGCCGGTGTCGTCGCGCAGGCGCAGGTGCGTGATGCCACCGCCCAGCATCCAGTGATCGGTGACGCGGCCCGATATCTCGGCCTCTACACCCCGCGCGGTCGTGGTTTGGCCGGTGTAGAAGGATCCGCCGATGGGGCCGTTGCCGTTGGTGCCGTCGAACGTGCCCGCGAAGGTGGCGAGACCGCTCTGGCGCGCGCGGAACACGGCGGCGGTGGCGTAGAGCTTCCCGCTTAGCCAGTCGCCCTTGATGCCCGCCTCGACATTGCTACCTCTAGCCGGATCGAGCCGCCGACCGGTCGAGGCGACCTCGACCTGCGGATTGAAGATGCCGGTGTAGCTCGCGTAGACCGTCAGGTGCTTCGTCAGATCGAACAGCAGTCCGGCATAGGGGCTGACCTTGCTGTTGCTGCGCGCTTCATCGGTACCGTAGGAACCGCCCTTGGTATCGAGCCAGATGGCGGTGAAGCCGGCCACGCCCTTCAGCCGGTCCGCGAAGTCGATGTGCGCGGCGCCGTAGACGCGGGTCAGATGATCCTCGAGATGGCCTTCCCTCGTGATCGGGCCGTAGGTCGGCAGCGGGATGCGCAGCGAGGCGAGCTGGCGGATGTCGCCATAATCGATGGTGGCATCGGTATCGGCATCCGCCTCGGTCTGGGGCGCCCAGCCGCTCGACACGCCGAAGGCGAGCTGGTGGCGCCGCCCGAACAGTTCGACGTTGCCCGAGGCGTAGCCGTCAACCAGATATTGCTTGTAGCGATCGCGGAAGAGGGATGAATAGCCCTGGATGCCCTCGCCGGTCACCGGGGCCGGCCCTAAGTCTCCGCCGGACGCGTAGAGCACCCGCGCGTTCGATTTGAGGTCGTGATAGGTGAACACGCCGCGCAGCGTCCAGTCGCCGCCGACTTTCCAGGCGAGTTCGCCGAAGGCGGCTTGGTCGAGATTGTTCCAGTAGGTCCAGGGCTGGCCCGTGTTGGCGGACCGCTTGTACGGAATACGGCTGCCGTCGCTGAAGACGAGCGGCAGGGCGCCCCAGATCACGCCGCGTGCGCGATTGTCCTGCCGCGAGTAGCCGATCGTGGCGGTCAGGTCCGGCGTGAGATCCGCCGCCAGCAGCACGCCGCCGACATCGCGGTTGGTGTGGTTGTAGTCGAGGTAGGAAGCCCGTTCCTCGTGCGCGCCGATGGCGCGGGCGCGGATCGTGCCGGCCGCGTTGAGCGGGCCTGAGACGTCACCCTCGACGCGCCACAGATCGAACGATCCGCCCTCAGCCGAGGGATTGGCCTGGAACTGCTCGGTCGGGCGCTTGCGCAGATAGTTGATCGTCGCGGACGGATTGCCGACCCCCGTCATCATCGCGTTCGCGCCACGGACGATATCGACGCGCTCGTAGAGCACGGTATCCAGATCGCCGAACTGGACGCCGCCTTGCAGCGCGACACCGATGCCGTCGACTTGCCGGTTGGTCACGTCGAAACCGCGTGAAGTATAGTCGGTGCGATCGGTCTCGTTGCGGTTGACGTTCACGCCCACCGCCTGATCGAGCACGTCGGCGATGTTGGTCAGCGCAAAATCCTCGATCCGCTGGCGATCGATGACGGAGACCGACTGCGGGGTCTCGCGGAGCGACAGATCGAGGCCGGTGGCCGACGCGCTCTCGTTGAGCTGGTTTTCCTTCAGCTTGGCGGCGGTGACCAAGATGTCGCTGCCCGGCTTGTCCTTGGCGTCCCTATTGGCGCCGAACGCGGGGGCAGAAGATAATGCGGAGCAGGCGATGCCTGGGAGCAGGATGGGTAGCGCGAACCGCGCAGAAGTCCGCCACCGGAACGGCGTTGTCATGTCAAATTGGCCCCCACGTTCACCGACGGGAAGCTCAATGACGCCATGCCTGTTGCGAGTCAAACGCATTATCAACACATAGTGGCGGCGGGCTCGGGAGATCGATACCGAAGCCTGTCAGGGTGGCGGCGGCTTCGGATGCCGCGTTGGCAAGTGCCTCGGCTATTCGGATTTCACCGCGTCGGCCAGCCCAGCCGATGAGGTCCCCCGTCCGACCAGCCCTTCGGAAAGGCGCCATTCCCAGCCGTTTCCAGGCCCGAGAGCCTTTTTTTGTTTCCCGTCGGTCTGCTTCCAAGCGCGATCCACATCGTGGTCGGGGTTGGAAGGGCACCAATTGCAGCTTTGCCATCGGGCAAGTTTCGGGTGACGATGATCGCATTGCTGGTCTTCCGGTCTGGCGAATTGACCGGGCGAACCGTTCCCGTCCTATAAGGCGGCCGCCAGCCGAACGCCATCAATCGAGCCGAGCGCGTGGCGACGAGAGGTTGTCGTATGCTTTTCACCGTTGACTTCGACAACCGCCGCTCGGTGTCTAATCTGTCGATTGACACCGGCACGTCGCGGTTGTGGTTCAGCCGGCCAAGCCGTCCTTGTGGATGAGCGTCACGCCATGCCCGTTCGGGTTAGGGTGCGGCTCATAGGGGATGCCGAAGATCGAGCCCCGACCAAGCACCTGACGCGCGTCCGCGTCGGCCTCGAGAATAGCCAGCTTCTCCGGCATGACCCTGATCAGCAGCGGTTCGCGACCTTCCGCCCGAGACTGGTCGATCAAATCCTCGAGTTGCCCGATCAGCGTCATGTCGTCTCCATCAGTCGGCCGCCGGCGATCACCAGCGAGCAAGAACTACAACGCACCATCGACGTTTTCGGCGCAGCCCTATCGATGGGCGGCATCGGCCAACGCCTACCATCCGGATGCGGATCATGGAGCTGAGCGCCGTCTAGGGATTGCTTTGGAACCACTGAATTGGCCATATCGGGGCATGGGCGAGGGCCGCCCTTGGGGGAATTCATTGAACAAAATCATCATAAGCGTTCTTGTCTGCGCGGTGCTGGCGGGCTGCGCGAACCATCCCAAAACCGATGCGGAGTTGCAGGGCGAGGCTGAAAACGCCGTCGACCAGAAGCTGAACACTCAAGCAACCTTCTCGCTCATGGAAGCCGTTGCCTCTCAGGACATCGCTTGTGGCCACGTGTCTGCGACGGAAGCGCCCGGCCGAGGACATGTCGATCAGGATTTCGTCTATCTTCAGGGTCGACTGATCATGGACGACGATCCCGACTTCGATCAGGCGGCAATGAAATGCGATGTCGCAGCCGGTGGCGGAAATTTGTCGGATGTCGACAACTCAAGCGATTAACGGCGGGCGCCGAGCCGCCGGGAACGGGTTTCGGTTGCGAAAGGGAACCTAAAGGCGCATCGCATTGGAATGCGGGAATGGAGTGACGAGGAGCGGCAAGCGCTGCGCGATCTATGCGCTCAGGGGCTGCATATCGAACGCATTGCGAGCGCGATGAAGCGTCGTCAGACCGAAGTTGCGCAGGAGGCGGTGCGGCTTGGCCTTGAGGTTAAGCTGTCCCGCCCGCGGTATTGCTGAAAGGGCGGGTCACGGTTCTCCGGCGACCGCACCGTCTCTGGGAACACGCCGCTGGGCCCGCGGGGCGGCAACCCAAGCATCCTCGGCCAAGCGAAAAACGCGAATGTCGGGGGGGGTGAGGATCGATCTGCCTGATGACGTATAAGCCCCCCGCCAGGTGCATGACATGGGTCTAGCCGCTCAGCGCCAATCCTGGACGTAGAGCTGTCAATGAGCCGCATCCAATTGCCGACCGGCAGCTTCGCCGAGCTATCCCGGCCCATGATCATCCAGTTGACGGGGAAGCTCAATCGAAAAGATATGTAACTCGTTTCTCGAGCGATAGGTTGCGTGACCTCCAAGCCGTTTCGCGGCGACGTCGACAAACGCTAAACCCAGGCCTGTACTGTGTGCGGTTTGGGAAGCCCCGAACCTACGGAACGGGTTTTCGCGACGGTCCTCTGAAAACGGTGGCCCGAAGTTCTGCACCTCAATCGAAACATCGGTCGCTGACAAACGAACCTCGAGCCGAACTGTTGACCCATGAGGTCCATATTTGATCGCATTGTCCAGCAGATTGTGGACCATACGGATGAGGATGGCGCGATCTCCCCGGATCCAGGCATCGCTCACTTCAGAGGGTTCTTCGATTGTAATCGAACGTTTCCGTACCAACGGCCAGGCCATATCGATCGCCTCGGCGACGGCGTCGATCACATCGACCGGGATCGCGTCAATTGCTGCGGTCTGGACGCGCGCGAGGTGCACGAAGCCATCGGCGAGGCTCAGGCCGTGTTTCGCATAGCGTCGGATGCGCGATACCATCTCGGGCGACAGAGCGCCGCACCTGGCGTCCTCACTTTCGAGCAGTGACACGATCGCGGCGTGCGGCGATCTTATATCATGACTTAGAAACTGAAGCGCCTCTTCCCGGCTCCGCTCCGCGTCGCGGACGTGTGTAACATCGGTCCAGCTGGCGACACGATCGCCATCAGGCAACGACGCCTCACCGACGACGAAAGAGCGTCCGGATAGCGTGTAAACACCACCGTCGCGGGCAGTTTGGTCGAGAACCGCCGCGCGCAGCTCGTCAAGGTTTCGGCCCTCCAGCTTCTGGCCAAACAGCGCTCGCGCGGCCTCATTCGCGAGAATCACGCGGGAACCAGAGCCCGTGATGCAAACCGCCTCGGGCAAACCGTCGAGTGCGGCCGCCAGGAAACGCTGCAGGCGCAGCACTCCTGACTGGAGCAGGGTGGACCGGGCCGTCTTCAACGCGAGCGCGAGGGCGCCGCCCGCGAGGCCGATGACCGGCTCGCGTCGAGCTACGGCGAACGCCGCGATCAGCGAGAAGGCGCAGAACATCGCCGGCAATATGAGTCGGAGATCCAGACGTCGTATCGCCGCGACGGCGGAGCCATTAGTCCTCGCGCCAGCACGCTCGATAATGACGAAAAGCGGAAACAAGAGATCAAACAGGATCCAGATTGCGGAGCCGGGCGGCGGATCGAGATAGTCCGCTACGATGTGGTTGAGGATAGCCGCCGCAGCTGCGTACCCGACGAGCAAAACCGCCAGCGCCCGATAGAAGCGTCGCCGCACGCCTGGCGGTTGGCCGACAAAGGCCAGCACCGACAGCGCCGCCATCCCGATGTTCTGTATGTCGTGATAGCGCATCGCCAAATCGTCGGAGACGAGAGGAACGCCATTGCGCCAACTGGCTACCGGGAAGATCAGCAGCATCCAAAGCAACCCGAAAAGCATAACTTGCGCGCTGTCTATCCAGCCGAAGATCGGTTTCTCGTCGGCCTCTCCAGTCCGGCACAAGAGGAGCAGATACGGGCCGCCTCGCAAGGCGTATAGCAACTCGTCAGGCTGAAAACGGGGCGAACCTGGATGGACCACGCATTGTAGCCACGCAATCGCTCCATAAGCGGCGAGCCAGAGCAATAACGCGAGCGCCAGCACTCGCCATCGCCAGTCCATCCCGGGGAAATCGGCTCTGTCGCCTCGCTTCAGGCAAAACGCCACCATGACGAGCAGGCTCAGGCCCGTGCCGAGCGAGGTCGTCCACCCGGCGTGAGGCCATGCATAACTCAAACAAGTGCGTAAGTTCGGCGATGGCGAAAGCGCCGAAGACAACCCTATTTCTCNACACAGCCGCCTATCGAGATTGCGCATGTTCGATGCGTTCAAGGCGGTAGCCGTACCCAAAGACAGTTTGGAGCAGATAGCCGTTTTCCGCCCGCAGCCTGAGTTTGGCGCGGATCCGGGATACGTGCATGTCCAGGGTCCGTGTCGGCAGTTCAGCGACGCTCTTCCAGACGGTGTCGAGCAGGTAGGTGCGAGATAAGGGGCGTCCGCTGCTCGTAAAAACAGCCGCGCCAACGCGAACTCACGCGGCGTGATCGGAATGTCGACGTCATCGAGCTTTACGGTTTCGGCGACGCGATCGAACACGTAGGGTCCGTGACGTTCGAACCGCTCGTCGGCGGTTCTGGCGCCGACCCGGCGCAACATGGCTTCGACCTTGGCCGCAACGACCCGCCCGCTCTCGGGTTTTACTATGAAATCGTCGATTCCCGCCTCAAGGGCGCTCGCAATGTCATCCTTGTCCGATCGGCTGCTGAACATGAGGATCGGGATGTCGCCAAGCTGGCGACGCACCCGCGCCATGAGATCCATCCCGTCGTGCTTCGGCATGGACCAGTCCAGAACCAGGAGATCGAAGCTCTCCCTTTGTAAAGCAGCTATGAAATCGCGCGGATGGCGATAGGCCAGGCATTGATGCCCCTTTTCGCCCAGCGTGTGGCAGAGGAAGTCCAATGCGGCATCATCATCATCGACTAGACCGATCCGCATGCCCCGCCCCAAAAGATCAACATGCTATCGTAGACGCGCGGCCGGCTCCCGTCACGCCTATGGTTACAAGCTTTTACAAGCGCCGGAATGTCACATCGCTATAGCAAGCCGCTGGCGACTCGGGGGATATTCGCTTGTTGGCTTGCTTCATAGCGACGTGCGCGCACCTGCTTCGTGGTCGGCGTCTCGACCAATGTTCGGTAGGTAGGTTTCTGGCCGCTCCGACCAGCAGCGCGCAGGTTCAGTCGGCGTGATTGTCCGGATACCCGTTGGCGATTTGACGCTTGGTATGTTTGTCCGTGATCCGCAGTGTCGCTGGAGCGGTAACGGCGATGGCCTCGTCCTGAGACGTCCCGATGAATTGGCCCGGATCCGGGAAAGCGCAGTCGAATACGTGCTGGTCGACACAGGTCGGGCTGTCGCTGTCAAACCGGCCACGAAGCAAAAATCACAAGATCGGCCGCAACGCACGGCCGTCCTTGGCACCGCTGCCGGCAAACGCGCTGCCAAAGCGATCGACGCATCGCGCAAGGCGGTGGCGAAGATCGCGGACGACATTCGCCTCGGCAGGCCGATCCAGCTCGTGCGCCTAGCACCGCTTATCGAGGAGCTTTCCGAACAGGTCAGGACAAACACCGAGGCCCTGTTCAGCCTGCTGCGGATAAAGCGCCGCGATCAATACACTTATCTGCATTCGGTCGCCGTGGCCGCACTGATGATCAATCTCGCGCGCGCCGTCGGTGAGGACGAAGCCAGCGTCGCCGCCTACGGGACTGCCGGATTGCTGCACGACGCGGGCAAGATCGCCGTCCCGGAGCAGATCCTGAACAAACCCGATCGGCTGACCGACGCCGAGTTCGATGTCATGCGGTCGCATCCGGCGCTTGGTCACCGCATACTCGCGGTATCATCAGGCATATCGGCACTGGCGCTCGATGTCTGCCTTCATCATCATGAGCGGCCGGATGGGCGAGGGTACCCCGATGGGCTCGACGGAGCCGATCTGAGCCGCGCCGCGCGGATGGCTGCCATCTGCGACGTATATGACGCGTTAACGTCAGACCGCGCCTACAAGGACGCATGGTCGCCTCAGCGCGCTCTGGAGGCCATGCAAAGCTGGACAGGGCAGTTTGATGCCGAGCTTCTGTCCGCGTTCGTCAGTAGCCTGGGTATCTTTCCGGTTGGATCACTCGTGCGCGTCCGGGATTCGGCTCTTGCCATAGTCATCGCAGACAACCACGCCGAGCCGACCTGCCCAACCGTCCGGTCCTTCTACTCGATCACGCGCGGGTGCCGTGTCCGTTGCGAGGATGTCCAAATCCGCGCAGCGGGGGTGCTCTCACCCGAACGGCCGGAGAGGTGGGGCTTTGATGACTGGCCATCGCTGGCCGCTACGCTGCTTGAGCAGGCGGCCGACCACACTCCTCAAAGATGCGAGGCGTAAAATGAAAATCACGCAGGCCAAAGCGCAGGCTGACGAATTGGATCACCTCTATCGGGACGAGGCCATCGATGAGGGTATTGCACGGGCACACGAGGCCGCAGCCAGTCGAGAAATCCCTGAGGCGCAGCGTTGGCTATCCGCTGTTTTCCTCCTCGCGCGGCGGTTGGGAAGAACACGCCATTGATCCGGCCGCGGCCAGTCTTCGCCAACGGCAGCCGTAGAATGGCATAGGGCTTTTCGGGAAAAGCTGAGCTCATTCCCTGAAGTGCAATCGTCGCAGCGACCCACGATGGCAGGTTCGCGATCCGTCATGATCCGTTATCCTCGACCATGATCCTCAGCGTTTCGGAGACGATCTCGAGGTCGTAAGGCTTGGGAAAGAAGCGGGCGCGCTGAGGAAGCTCGTGAGCACCGGGGCGCTCCGCGCCGGAAACAACGATAAACTGGAGAGGTGGCCAGCGGCCGTGCGCGTACGATACGAGTTGCAGGCCGTCCATCGAACCCGACATGTTGATATCGGTAAAAACCACGCGGATGTCGCGATGCTCCTCGAGAAACCTGATCGCCATCTCTGCGCAGTCGGCCTCGAGAACTTCATAGCCGAGGTCTTCGACCAGGATGCGCGCCAGATCCCGCAGCAGTGCGTCGTCTTCGACGACGAGAACCTTGCGCGATAAAGCACCAAATATTTCAGACAATGACGGCCCGATCTGCCTGGTGTGAGCGTCGATCAAGCCAGGCAGGCGTCCTGGTATGAATCTGATGTGTAATTTTCGGCGCGAACCATGATCCGCGCCCGTCCGATCGTTGGATTGGACTACATTCGGCTTGGACGTGGGATGCTCCCGGAAACCATCATGTTGTCGAAACTTCCTGAAGTACGAGGTCACTCTTTTGAGTGTCGCCGTCGAATTTCGCGCAGGGCGCGCTTGTGATCGCGACGCACATTTTGGTCTGTCTTTCGATCCTGAAGCGGGTAGTTGAGATAGGCTTCCGCCGCTCTCCCATGCTCGGCAATGGCGGTATCGACGAGCGCGCGAATGCGTTCGCGCTGCCGAAACCAAATGGTGAAGGGCCACATGAGCTGATCTCCTGCAGGCAGGTCGCAGTTGTCGACATGAGGACATTTCATGATGACTTTCTGCTGCGGCTCGTCGCAGAGGCTTGTCTCCGCGATCACTCTACACTTTGCGCACGTTTTCTCCCGTCGAGACTGCGAAATCCGAGTGAATCCAGTGTCAGTATTTAAACGGTTACGTTTCCGCTGTCAGAAATTGACGCGATCTAGCCATAGCCGCCGCCATTCTCGAGACGCTTGTCTGTGCCAATAGCCATAGCGTGCACTCGCCAGAGCGGTGGACCAAACCACGATGGTTTGCCCCAGCCAAAAGAAGCATGTTTTGAACGAGGGACGCCGAGGCGATCCAGATCCGTCGCAGGCGACGTCAGCGATTCGGTTGTACGCCTTAATCGCGCTGATAGCGAACTTTATTTGATCGACATCAATTCGCTTTGGCGCCCAGATCAGGAGCCCTCTCGATGAGCCCTCGCAAAAGTTCAGCGCCGAACATTCAGCGTCGCCGCAATTTCGAGGTCGTCAGGCAATCGATGTTCGATCACGCATCGCAGGCCGAGTCCGTCAAAACCGTGGTAAGGACGAGCTGCGGCCTGCGCAATGACAAGACCATCTCTCGTTTCGACGAACGGCTCTTCGCGGGCTGCGGCGATGGGCATGACATGTTCGAAGGGGTAGCTGCCCGTTGTCGCCACAACGCGGTTGCTCTGATCAACGATCGAGATCGTCGTTGCGGAACTTCCCTGCCGCACAACCGATGCCAGTATATCTCCCGCCTGGCCTTCCCAATCATATTCGAGATAAACGACACCGGCCACGTTCGAATTGGACCGGACAGGCGCGACGAAGATCAGAACCTTCCGGTTTTCGGACCACGGATTCGCCCATACGGCGTCAGTAAACCAGAACTCATGAGGCCGAGCGTTGATGGCTTTATTGAACTGTGCAGCCTGGCCGAGATTCTCGCGTCGTACCGCGGCGTTGGCGTGAGCGCAGACGGGTATATCGCCGTTCACGTCGACAATGAACGCATTGATAAAATATGGCGAGTGCTGCAGGAGCGCCTGGAGCCTCTCCAACGCGACGCCTTCTGCCCGTGGACTTCGCTTTCCTCGCTTCGCGCCGGCAACGATCATCGGATCGCTTCCGAGCATACGAATGTCGATCGAACGGTCGTAGAGGGTTCTGGTCACGGTCTGAATGATGGACAATGCGAGTTCGGCAAGGCTTGCTCCCTCGATATCGGCGACGAGCTCGTCGGCGATCTCGGCCCCCAGCGAGAGGCGATCGAGCACTTCGGCCTTGAACTTGGCGGACGATCCGCGGGCCTGAGCCGCGAGAGACTTGACCTCCTGTGCAACGACCGCGAAGCCTCGCCCGGCTTCGCCTGACCGTGCTGCCTCAATCGTAGCGTTCAGCGCCAAAAGGTTGGTCCGCCCCGCGATGGCTTCATTGTCCGCAGCATAGAGCTGCACCTCATCTCGAAGCGCGGAGAGGAGAGCCCTAATCCGACGTGGCATAGTCCGTCCTGTTCTGGTCTGCGACCGCCGCGCGGATGTGGCGCTGAATGACAGGACGTCCCTGCGTGCGCTTCGGTTCCGCCCGTGCGGCCGTTACCCGTTTTAGAGCCATATCCCATGGTTCGGCGGCTACGAAGCGATCTCGCTTTGACGCCGCTCAAGAAGGCCCCGGATACGCGTGGCAAGAGCTTCCATCGCGAATGGCTTCGTCATCACGTGCATGCCCGGGGCAAGAAGCCCGTTGCCGATAGCGGCATTCTCTGCGTAGCCGGTTATGAACAGCACCTTCAGGTCAGGGCGATAGACCCGCGCTGCATCGGCCATCTGGCGCCCGTTCATCCCGCCGGGCAATCCCACATCCGAGATGAGCAGATCAACGCGGGTCTCGGACTGGAGGATGCGCAATCCGCCCGCGCCATCGCCCGCTTCGATGGCTGCATATCCCAGCTCCTCCAGCACGTCGGTGACGAGCATTCGAACTGCCGGCTCATCGTCCACCACCAGTACGGTTTCGCCCCTATCGGCGCGTGGGGCCTCGGTCAGGTCCGGCGTCTGGTCGTTCGTTTCTGCATCACCCAGGTGGCGCGGCAGATAGATGCATACACTGGTACCATGTCCCGGCTCGGAATGAATGCGGACCTGGCCGCCGGATTGCTTGACGAAGCCATAGACCATCGAAAGCCCCAGCCCGGTGCCGACGCCGATGGGCTTGGTGGTGAAGAATGGATCGAACGCCTTGGCGATCACGTCAGAGGTCATACCAGTGCCCGTGTCCGTTACGCACAGGGTGACATAATTGCCCGGTTCCATCCCTCGCAGCAGCGCGGAGCGCTCATCCACTGTGCGGTTGCTTGTCTCGATCGTGATCCTGCCACCGTCCGGCATGGCATCCCGCGCGTTGATCGAGAGATTGAGCAGAGCATTTTCCAGCTGATGGGGATCAACAAAAGTCGCCCAGATATCTTCGGCCGGCGCAAAGCGGATGTCGATGGCGGGACCCACGGTTCGGTGAATGAGGTCGATCATGTCCTCGACCAGGCGATTTGGCAGGGTAGGTTTCGGATCGAGCGTCTGTCGTCGGGAGAAGGCGAGCAGGCGATGCGTCAGTGCAGCCGCCCGCTTTGTCGCACCCTGTGCCGCGCTGTTATACTTCTCGACGTCGCCCATGCGGCCTTGGCCGATGCGGATCGCCATCATCTCGAGGCTGCCGGAGATGCCGGCCAATAGATTGTTGAAATCGTGGGCCAAACCACCCGTGAGCTGGCCGATTGCCTCCATCTTCTGACTCTGCCGCAGACGTTCCTGGGCCTGTTCCAATTCCTCCGTGCGTTCGCGCACCCGCTGCTCCAGCGTGTCGTTGAGCGCGCGAAGCGCGGCTGCCACACGGTCGCGTTCGGCTTCGACCGCCCGCCGTTCCTCGACGTCGAGCAACACGCCAGGAAATGTCAGTGGCGTCCCGTCCGCCGCCTTTTCGACGCGCCCGTTCGCTTCGATCCAGTAATATCGACCATCGGCACGCCGCACACGATATTGATGGGCGTAAGCACCCCCCCGTTCGATGGCTTCGGTGATCGCGGCTGCGAGACCCTCCTGATCGTCGGGATGGACGGTCTCGACAACCTGGGCAAGGCTGAGCCCGACCCGCCCAAGAGCTGGATCAAGGCCGAAGGCGTTTGCGAAGGCCTCGTCCACGGTAAAGCGATCGGCGACCACATCCCAGACCCACGTGCCGATGATAGCGCCGGCTGCGAGGGCAAGTTCGAGGCGCTCGTCGCTAACGGCGCGTTCTCGCTCGGCGATGACCCTGTCGGTAGTCTCGGCGGTGACGCACAGCATGCCCGCAACCCGGCCTTCGTCGTCGAAGGCCGGGGAATAAGTGAACGTCCAGTAGCTCTCCTCCGGCTCCCCGCTACGGGAAAGATCGAGCCGCATGTCGACGACCTTGGTCTTGCGCCCGGCGAGCGCCTCGTCGACCAGCGGCGAGATTTCGTCCCAGATCGAAGACCACAGCTCGCGGAAGGGCGTGCCAAGCGCGCTATCGGCACGATAACCGAGGATTGGCTCATACGCATCGTTGTAGAATGAACGGAGCTTCGGCCCCCAGGCCAGGAACATGGCCGTCGGGCACGCCAGCATCGTTACCAGCGTCGTTCGAAGCGAAATCGGCCATGCCTCGAACGGCCCGAGCTCGGTGTCGGACCAGTCCCGGTCAAGGATGTGGCGGCCGATGCGGCTGTTCTGGATGTTCCCCTGCATGTCAGCGATTTAGCCGAGCTATCGCAGGTTGTCAGGCGCACCATATCGGAAAAAGCAATCTCGATCTCGAGATGCCCTCATTCCCGAGAAATCGGACAACGGCGAGATGCTGAAATGGAATGCGCGATGCCGTCAGCTATTGGTTCGCGGCGGGCGATGCCGATGGCCCCTTATGGCACCCGTAGTTGGCAAAGCGGCTGGACGGTATGGCGCCAAAGGCGGTCACTCCCAATCTCACGCACAATTCCTGATTGCCGCCCGTCCGCTTCGACGCCTTTATGACTGCCCCTGACACAGAACGAAAAGATGGGCGGCGACATTTAGCAGGCGCGAGGTAGAGAAGAGCGGTGCGTGCCGCGAAGGGCCCGGCCGGCACCATTTGCCCCGTCTCGCGTTCCGGCGATGTTGGCGGCTTGGGGAAAATACGGATGTGCCAAGCGAGGTCAACGGGCGCGCATCCATGGAGCGGCGCCGCCCGGCAACCTTTCGCGTTTCCTTCTACGTGGCGGACAGGCCAATTTCTCATCTTAGGGTGCCTTGTTCTTCCGGTTGCTGGATGTCATCGACAGCAACATCGGACTCCGCCGCCGCCGCGAAGCGAAACCCGTCTTGCTCCGCCGAAGACGACGTCGACGATCGCCGTCCCCGTCGAGGCGCGACTGAAAGACATCGCCGACGCCGTTGACGCCGCTACGCCCCGGACGCTGTGGACCATCGACGAACGCGTCGAGCGCTGCATACCGCCTCAGCGGATCAAGCTGCTCGGTGCGAGAATGAAGGTGCTCCCGGCGATACCGTGCTTCTTGTCCGGGACCGTCACGCACGGCGTGATCTCGCTTCATGGAGAAGGCCGGGAATTGGTCGCCGACATCCCCGTCCAGGCCAGGGTCACGGCCCGAGACGTCAAGGGCAGGCTAAAGGGCGAAACCGCCACGGGATCA
>BACX01000663.1 GCA_000333335.1 Sphingomonas-like bacterium B12
CCATTTTCCTGACGGGCTTTGGCGATCCGCAGTTTCAGCTCTTCGATGAGCGCATAGGCATCTGTGACTTCAGCCCGCGCGATGGCGGCCAGGGCCTCGGCCTCCAGGAGTTCCGCACGAGCGATGGTCAGCTTTTGACGCTCGGCGATCAGCAGCGCTTTCAGCGCATCCGGATCATCAGGCAGGGCGTTGGATTGGCTATCCATCGCGGGAAATTAGAGCAGATTGGCCCGAATCTGTCGAGCCGAAACGCCTCAAAATGCCGGAAATCCGGCGCATTTCAGCCCGCCAGCTCTGGGCGGAAAGTATATTGCGGGTTCCTCCAGTCGATCGCCTCGAGCAGAAAACCGAGCTGACCCGCCGAGATGGAAATCACACCATCCCGCGCGGCTGGCCAGGTGAATTTCCCGCGCTCGAGACGCTTTGTGTACAAGGACGCGCCGACGCCATCGTGCCAGATGATCTTCAAAAGATCGCCGCGCCGCCCACGGAAAACATAGAGGTCGCCGCTATTGGGTTTGCGCCCAAATCCCTCCTGAACGAGCATGGCGAGCGAGGCCATGCCCTTCCTCATGTCCGTGTGTCCGGTCGCGATCCAGACGCGTGCATGACCCGGTATCGGGATCATGCCAGCAGCTCGCGCAACGCCATGCTCAACAGCGTTGCCGACGTACCCGCCGGAGCCCGTACAATAGCGCCGTTCACCTCGATCACCAGTACGGTGTCCGCCGTCAGCTCAGCTGGATCCGCTTCGATCGAGACCTTCGCGAACCCGGCAGGTCGAGCTGGCGCCTGCCGCTTAGCCCCACATAGTTCACGCCGCCATCGGTAGATCAACGAAGCGTCTACGTCCGCCGTGCGAGCGACCTCTGCCACCGACCCGCCCGGCGCGATCGCCGCCTCCACCAAGGCCAGCTTCTCATCGTCGCTCCACCGCCGACGCCGCTGCGCGCCAGAAAACACCGTCACCTGTCCCACATCTACCTCGTAGCCACAGTGCAAACACCGGTGCTTGCACTGTGGCTAACCTCTCAGATCGCGCGCGCCGCCGACAGATGCCGCTCCTCGGATGGGTACGGTAAGTCAGACGCACGAACCCCCCTCGGTCGTAATAAATGTGACCGTGCGGGCTAGCTTCGAGCTGGGGGATCATCCAGACATCGAAACGATAATCCTCGCGCATCTCCAGGGACTGCTGCCCTCAGATGCTATGAGCACGACGCCAAGGGTGGGGAGCATGCCGACAGGCGATCGCCGGTTCGGCTACAGGCCACCGGCGTGAAGGTGCATACAGGAGTGCGGAAGTTGCTCGTCGTTAAACCGCGATGGGCGGAGCCGACAGCGTTCCATTGAATATCTCTGCACCAGCACGTGCATCCAAGCGGAGTTCCCTGATCCAGAGATCAATTCCCTTCGCGTTCAGCCGGAAGAGGCAATAGGTATTGAGCTCACCAGCCGGCAGGCGATCGTTCTTTGCTCCCGCGCTTCCATTGGCCACGACATATACCGGCTCGGTCGTCGGTTCACCGTTGAGCCCTAGGCTCTGATATCTGGCGATCTTCGCCTTGTGCTGGTGACCGTGAAGAGCGACGTGAACTCCCGCTCTCTGACTAGCTGTCAGGATGTCCGACGCGTCCAGCGTCAGGGTCACCCCTCGCGATTTGAGCGCCTCGACACTGGCGACGGGCAGTAGGTGATGGTGGAGCGCGAGAAACCGGAAGGTCGGGCGTTCAATCGGTTGTTGGCCGAGATCACTGATCGCATCGAGCCCGCCTCTGCCCACGTAGCCGTACTCGGTCCACTCGGTCGCCGCGATGGTGCATGAATTTACGACGCAGACATCCAGGTCCGCGTTGCCGAGATGGATCCGCCGGACATAGTTCAGGGAGGCCTTCCAATCTCGCCCGATCAATTGGTCGACGAAGAGACGAAAGTGAGTTTCGTGTTCATACGTGGTCTGCTTCCCCACCGCGTTCTCGCGTACGTCAATCTTCGCCTTGTCGGGGTAGCGCACGACATCATGGTTGCCAGGGACCGGGATGAGTTGGTCACGGTCCAGGCCGAGCTTACCCCGCAATGCGTCGAACTCGTCGAGCGCGGCCTTCTTGTGCTCTTCGTCGAACTTTCCCTGAGTCATGAAATCGCCGGTCACTATGATCGCGGCGATGTCATCCGTCAGTCCAAGGCGATCCAGATCCGCCACAATGCAGTCGGTCAGAGTCTTGCGATGGTCACCCAGAGCAACGTCTTCACCTTGCCGACGGAAACCATAGTCGTTTCCGAAATGAAGGTCCGAAAGGTGTAGCACACAAGACCTCCCAGGAGCCTCGGCGGCCAAGGCAACGTGGCCAGGCGCCGGGTCGGCGTGCGAACCGATCCACAGGAAAGTCTGATCACCCACTCGATCGCCAAGCGTGCGGTCGAAGTCGACGTCATCCATCGACACCAACGAGAACACGCCCGCTGTCATGTCGAGATGGTCCCTATAGTAAGTCGGGACCCTTGTTGCTTTCGCCTCGGAAGGCGAGTGGAACGCAACGCATCGGCAGAGATAGGCGCGCTCCGTGCTGCGATCTAAGATCACTATCTCGATCTCGGTACGCTCGGCGAGAAGCCGGGCAATTTCCTGCTGCTGTTCAGGCTCGAAGGTCTTCTTCCACCATCCCCAGCCGACGACTCCAGTCCGCTTGAGCATCGCCCGATGCTCAAGGATCGTGTCGATGCCCGGAGTGGTGTCGCGGAATCGGAGAGCTATTGCTGGTGCATCCATTCGATCGATCTCCGGTAAGGTGGACGCGGAATCCGCCAAGTGAGGAGCTCCGGCGCTGCCGAAGCGAGCGTCGCCTCAAACGCAGCGCCGTCCGGACTGCCAATCGCATCCCGCAGCGCATCGGCGAGCGCATGCGGCGTTCCGACGGCAGCTACCTCTCCGGCGGAACTCCACAGTCCGATCTGTCGGCGGGAAGGCGCGCGAGCGCTGACGAAGGGCCACATCCAGCCATCGGCCGCATCAACGACATTTACGCCCGCTCGACCCGTCGGTGAGTCGATCCGGAGGGCCAGCTGGTAATCGTCCAGCGTGAACCTCAACCACTGCTCTTCCAGCTGAGCTCGCGTTCCCGATGGCGGCGACCGCCGCACTTGTAGGCGAACCAGTTCGCCTACAAGGGGAGATTGCGAAAGGCGCGGATCCTCGCCACGGGCTCGCGCGGCCGTTTCGAAGTCAGGCTCGGCGTAACCCAACGTCGCGACGTTCCGTTCTATGTCGGCCCACGCCGAAAGCTCGTCCAGAACGTGCGCAAGTTCGACGCCCCCCAAGGGGCGGGTGTCCTCCGGCCACACTGATACAAGCACCGTCCCTCCGGCGCCTACGGCACGTCCACCCACGATCGACCACTGCCGAAGCTGTCGCGGATACCAGGGAGGATCGATGATCGCGGTGCGGAATCCGGTGGGCGTCTCGAACCCCTCGACCGGGCGAACGATATGGTTCGAAACCCCTTGCTGAGGCTGCCGGTCAACCAGGGTCACGGAGACCATCTCGCTTTCAAGTCGCCGAGCGACGCTGGGCGTTCCCAGAGCGATGACGGGACCCGCGCCACGAAGCATTTGGACAAGGAGATCGGTCGTCCGCTGGTCGTAGCGCCAGTCGAAATCGAGCGGGTGAGGGGACGGAGGAGCCGTCATGATACCACTTCCGAACGCGGCTTGCCGATCAGCACCGCGCCGGCGCCGCGGAACGCTTGAGGGAGACCCGCTGCCGAGACGATCGCCTCTCCCGTCCGACCCAGGATGACAGAGGTCAGGCCGAGAGCCGTCGCGGTGAGGCAGAGGATAGTCGCCAATGCCCCCGCGTCTCGCCACATCAGGGTCACCGCATTCTCGTAACACCCGTCCAGCAGCTCGGCGTCGCAGGCGAACTGCACGGTCGCGCCCGCAGTTGCACCGAGAATTTCCCGGACGCTCGACCGGTTTGCAGCCACGGCCTCTTCACTCACGGGCGCCAGGCCGTGATGATCCGGGACATATTGGCCGGAAATGCCCTCCCCGACGGAGAGGACGAGCAGACGCATCGGATGCAGGCCGCCAGCGGAGGGAGCTGGGCGGCTCTCCCACGGAAGTCCGAACCGCCCGTCAGGTTCGCGCGTCCGCAGCAAGGTCGCATGCCACAGGAGCGAAGACAGGTCATCGATCCCGAGGTCTCCCCCGACGGCCGATCGGCGACGATGCAGCACGTCGAGGAATGCGGGCGCGGGGCTCCGAATGGCTCGCGGCAATGCCGTCCACGATTCGGGGCGCGCCTCGCGCCGCGCTTGGGTCTGGTCGAGCCGGGGCGCCGGCTCCGGGTCAATACGCATTGCCGTACAGCTGCCCCATGACCTCGAAATGCTTTCGGCACCCTCGACAGTCGCCGCAGGCCAATATGCCGGTATGGCACGAATGCGACCATGCCAGAATCTCTCGGGGGATGCCGGACGTTCGCACAAGATCGACCGTCGTCATCCCGATAGCCGGCGCACTGACGCGCACCCCGCCTTCCTGCCCGGCCATCAGGACATCGATCTCGGTATAAAAGGCCTGTCGCCCGTCAGCATGGCACCCGTCCGAGGCAACGGAACCGGTCATCAACTCCGAGACTCCGATGGCGACCGCACGCATTCCCGCAAGAGTCAGCAGAAGCTGATTTCTGAAGGGCCACCATTCCGTCGCCGGTGCGCTCGCCAGTGGTTCGGATCCCGCCATGTCGCCTGAGCCAAGCGCCGAACAGTCGATCGCGATGGTCTCGTGGATCATGCCCAGCGTTCTCGCTACTTCGACGGCTACGGACAATTCCGTGGCAGCCGCCTTCTGTCCGTAGTCGATGGTGATGGCGACTTCGGGACGATGCCAATACGCGAGTGCTATGGAATCCATTCCTCCCGAGAGTAGGATTCCTCTCATGGAAGCTCCCAGATCGCCTGATAGATCGCTGAAACGAGGTCGCTCACGATCCTGCACCCCGTTCCGGCAGGCATTTTGACGTCTTCTGGTCTCATGTTCTGCGCAAGCGCAACGACGGGTATCCCGCGAGCGACGGCGTAGCCGACCTCGAAGATCGTGCCGGCATCGGACCCGTTGAGTATCGCCAGCACGACCTGGCTCTCGTCCAGGCCCTTCAGATCCTGTGGAGCGACCACCTCGCCGGGGCCTTCGCCGACATCATGCAGAGGCGAGAAAACAGGAATGCCCATCGATAGAAGCTGCAGCCGGACCTCCTCGACGAGCCACCGCTCGCCAAGATTGAAGAAGGGAGCGGCGATGTAGATCTGACCCTTGCCGGCGTGGATCGGAACGAGGTCTGCGGCCAGCAACTCCTCCGCGGACTGGATCGGCAGCGCGCGCGCATCGACGTAACGGCATACCGCGCGCGATGAGAGATCGGCCGCCTCCTCGGGGTCGCGGCCTTCTATGGCCCAGAACTGGGTGAATGCTGCCGAGAAGACGTCACCGGAGCCGATCTTGAACACATTCCCGCTTCGATAAGCGGGGACTCGGCGTCGGCCTCCGGAAGTCGCGACGAGAGCGCCTCGGCTGCCCATCTTCAACACCACTACAGAAGCATGGCCCCGATCCAGCAGCTGGTCCAATGCCCGTTGCGGATCGTCCTCCCCGGTGAATTTGCGCGCCTCGTGCTGGTTCAGGATCAGCGCCAGACGATCCGCCGTCGATCCGTTCTCGGAGAAGGGTCTCGGATCGAATGCCGACTGGGGATCGTAGACCGCGATCCCGGCCTTAACGCGTGCACTCCCCTCCAGCATGCCGAACCGAAGGACGATGTCGTCTTCGACCACGAGATCCTCGTGTCTCGAAATCGCGTCGGGGCGCGGCGTAATGCGCGGAACGGCCAATGGATGGAAGTAGTCGAAGGCCACCTCCTCAAGCACCTTCGGTCCCTCGATCACGACTCCGTATGCCGTTCCCAGGCTTTCGAAGGCATCCTCGAGGGGATGGGCGCGATAGGTGAAGAGCCGGATCCCCGGAGCAGCGGCGCTTAGAGCCGCCGCGGCGCGTCCGCCCGATCCATACACATCGTCCCAATGCGGCTCGACGCAACGCTCAACGTATACGCCACCAACGACCGTCGTCACGCGGGCTCGACCCGGATCTCGACATCCCCGCCACGCTTGCGAACGACGACTGCCCTGTAGGTGCGTCCCTCGTTAATGCAGTTGATGATCCGGACATGGTTTCGATGCGTAAGCGCCCCGGCGCGCCGCCCGGAAGCGAGAACCTCGAGGACAGGTCGCGGCCCGGAGGTGTCGAGATTGATGTCGAGCACGTCCCCTTCGCTCAGCGTGGCGATCACCGGCGGTTGGGGGCTGTTGAGAGGAACGGTCTCGACGATGTTGCATCTGTCATCGCCACCGTCACCGCCGGAGCCGCCACCGCCGGATCCGCCCCCAGCGCCGCCACCCCCCGAGCCGCCGCCACTACCGCCGCCGCCGGACGGCCGCGTAGCGGTCGGCGTCGCAGTATAGGAATCACCGCGATCGGTGTTACTTCCAGACATCATCCATCTCCAGGCATTCCCCCGGAGCGGATCATATCAAGTTGAGTTGTCGGCTGTCGATTGCGGCAGTTCGGCTATCCACAGCATTGTTCATCCGTTTCGGACGCATTGCCGCGACTATCGACGACGGAAGCTCCCGCATCGTCATCCACATCACCGAGTCCAGAATGGAAGCCCGCGCACCGATCGCGCGAGCGAAGAGAAGGTACGCATCTTCCATCACCCTGTAGTGGCGCTCGACGCGCCAGTCAGGTTGGAAGATGCCAAGTGCCAGTCCAGCTCGAATGATGTGCACATCGAGAATCGATACGTCGTCGCTCTGTCGCCAGTTGCGAACGATCCAGGACGCCGTCTTCGGACCAATGCCCGGCAATCCGACCAGGCTGTCGCGCAGCGCCCGGTCATCACCGTCTTCGCTTATAGTCGCGAGCCCACGGACCGCAGCGGACACGTAGCGCGCCTTTTGACGGGCAAAGCGATACCGCACCTGGCGGCCGTTCACCTGTAGAGGTTCGAGAAGCATCGCCAGAACGCGGTCTTCGCTTCCAAGATCCGCGTCCATCGCCTCCCGCAGCCTCGCATATGCGGCAAGTCCCACCTCGGCAGGGATCCCGTATCCGCCGAGAAGGCAGGCCAGCGTCTCGTCGCGAAGCGAGCGGCCTAGACGATAGTGCTCAGGCTCCTCGATCTCCCACATCCAGGCTTGAGCGCACCAATAGGCAGGGCTGCCGATCTCTTCGACCGAGCCCCATCGGATGCGATGTCCCGCCACCCGATCACGGGCGGCCGGTAGCTTGCGCTCCAGCAAGTCGCCCCCGCGCAGGGCGGAGACCCGCTGCATTGACGATGAGCTGGATGAATGCATATATGCATTTTATTATGCATTACCGAGCTTGGCAATGGCTGACGTGATTTCCGGCGTGGAAAAGGCGCGGCTGTCGGCGATGCTCAGCCAAGCCCAGATCGCCAGAGAGCTGGCGGTCACACAAGGCCATTACAGCAAGGTCGTCTCGGCGAAGGTGCCGCTCACGGCCAAGCTTGCGGCTCGCATGGAGGCGTGGCTCACCGCCAGCGGCGCGGCGCCGATCGAGGATGGTGCGGCACAGAGGATCAGGGAACTCGCCGCATCCATCCGCAGCGAATGCATGGAGCTCATGCATCTTGTGGGTCTGAGCGACCCGGCCGCACCGGTCGCGCGAACCGAGCGACCCTCTCCGACTGAGATCGGTTAGCCCGGAATACGGACGGACCTATCGATGAACCCCGAAGTCGAGCTCTTCGGCGTTAAGGATGGGTCGGCGAGGAGAGCTACACCCGCATCCGCAGGACGGAGGCGTACATGCCGCATATGTGAGCGCATCCGGAGGCCTCGACGCCCAGGAGGCCACCGTCGCGCATCAGCGCTCGACGCGTCGACGCCGGCCTTCCGTCAACGTCGCCACCGGGTCCGCGCCCTCGAGGATGAGTGTGGCCCAGTCCTCGGCCAGCTCGCGCCGGCGCTCCATGTAGGCCTGTCGATTGTAGATTAGCTCGCTGTGCGACATACCGCTCGGCGTATGCGCCAGCATGAGATCGATCACGAGGCGGTCGACCACCAGCCGGTCGGCGCCGGGATGCAGACGCTCCACGCGGCCGTTCATGATCGTGCTGAACGAGCTGCGCCATCCGTGGGGTACGTGGCGGTTCTTCCAACCCTCGCGGTTGTAGAGGTAGCCGACCGCGTTCTCGGACAGAGGTTTGGTCGATTCCCGCCCTCCCGGGAAGACGAGCCCCCGGCCGTTCGAGAAGGGACGCACCGTGCGGAGGACGGCGACCGCGGCCTCCGACAGCGGTACCACGTGCTCGAAGGCCTCGTCCTCGCGCAGATCGAGTTCCTGCTTCATCTTCGCGGCCGGGACGCGCCACCGCGCTGCAGGGGAAGCAGCGTTCACGGACCAGTCGACGCCCTCGATCTCGCTCCAGAGAACCTCGCGGACCATACCCGGCCGCTGCGCGGTCAGCGCCAGGAAGCGCGAGCTGAGCCGGGTGACCGGCGATGCCGCCGCCCGGTCGATATCGCCGATGAATGTCCGGATCAGCTTCACGTCCGTCAGAGCCGGGCGGCGCTTCTTCGGGGGCACGGGGGCCAGGCTGTCGCGAACGTTCACGGCAGGATTGGAATTCTTCGCGCCGGCGCCTGCAGCAAAGCGGAAGACCCGCTCGGCACGCTGGCGGAGGCGATGGGCCGTCTCGTTCGCGCCGCGGCCTCCACCTTTCGCAGCGCATGGAGTAGAAGACCCTCGTCGATCTGATCGACCGGGTAGGCGCCATCTCNGGGAAAGAGGTCGCGCTCCATCGAGCCGAGGACGTCGGCGACGTGACGTCCTTCCACCGCGCCTTCTGGCTCTCGTGCCACTCCCGGGCGAACTGCTCGAACGTGTTCTCGTGGCCGACCTTGCGCGTGTGCCGGGCGCGCTTGGCCTCGAGACCGGGATCGCGGCCGTCCCGCAAGGCGCGCTNGGCGTCGTCACGCAGCTCCCGCGCGCGCTTGAGGCTCATCTCCGGATGGGTGCCCAGCACCAGGCGCCGCTCCTTGCCCCCGAAGCGATACTTGAGCCGCCACGACTTGTGCCCCGAGGTCGACACGAAAAGGTGCAAGCCGCCTGAATCCGCGAGCTTGTAGTCGCGTTCGCGGGCGACCGCCTTCCTGGCCTCGACCTCCGTCAGCACCGATGCCCCCATCCGCTGGTTGCGAGTGCCCCCGCAGTGCCCCTGCGGTGGTTAAGATTGGATGAGGCGGCGTGAGATGCCGTGAGACGCAAAGTCCCCAGCGTGCTGGGAACTCTGGGTCCCTTTGAGATGGGATGAGTCAGCGTGGGAAGGCACGCTGGCGGAGACGGAGTCCTTAGAACTATGAGGATTTTGTGATCCTAGGAGCAACCTCCTGAGCGGCCATATAACATTGTAATAGCGTGTTTTTATGCCTTATTGGGTGATCGCATCGTATCCATGGCATGCCAAGAATTGCCATCGGAGCCTGGCTCAAAGTGGGCGTAGAAGTGGGCATGGGAATGGGCTATAGAAGTTCGACGGAGAAGTATAGCGCATGCCCCGAGTCCTTAACCGAATGACTGCTCGCAAGGTCGCTTCGCTCAAGGAGCCTGGGCGTCATGCCGACGGCGGCGGGTTGTACCTCAGGATCACACCAGCCGGTGCCAAGTCATGGGTTTTCATGACGGCGAGCGCTGGCAAGCGAACAGAGATAGGATTGGGGTCGGAATCCGCAGTTTCATTGGCAACAGCGCGGAAGCTAGCCACCGATATGCGCGAGGCGGTAGCCACAGGCGCCGATCCGCGTGCGATCGTCGCGCCCAAGGCCATCATCGCGCCACCTCAAGTGATGACCTTCGGAGCGTTTGCCGAAACCTACATTGCAAGCGTCGAGGATGGCTGGCGCAATGACATCCATCGGAAGCAGTGGCGTAGTTCACTGCGCGACCATGCCGGCGCCCTGACGAGCAAGCCGATCAGGGACATCAACACCGATGATGTGTTGGCCGTACTCCAACCGATCTGGCTGACGAAGTCCGAAACCGCCAGCCGAATCCGAGGACGGATCGAGAAGATCCTTGCAGCGGCGAAGGCAAGGGGCCTGCGCCCGCTGGATGCCGCGAACCCCGCACAATGGAAGGGCCACCTCGACGTCCTACTCCCGCGCCGTTCAAAGCTCACGCGGGGCCATCATGAAGCGCTGGCCTGGCCGGACGCTCCAACATTCGTCGCGCAGCTTCGCAAACGCACGGCCTTGGCTGCAAGAGCTCTTGNATTCACCATCCTTACCGCCGCGCGCTCGGGGGAAACCCNTGGCGCATCGTGGGACGAGGTCGATCTCGACCGCAAACTCTGGACGATTCCGGCACATCGCATGAAGGCTGGCGCAGAACATGTCGTTCCGCTCTCAGCGCGTGCCATGACCCTTCTTCAGGCCCTCATGCCGAAAAACCCGGAAGCCGGCGATTTTGTTTTCGCGGTTGGCGGCGCAGCCCGGTCAAACATGGCTATGGCAATGCTTCTGCGCCGCATGGGCTACAGCGTCACGACGCATGGAATGCGGAGCACCTTTCGCGATTGGGCAGGCGATGCCACCGAGTTTCCGCGCGAGTTGATCGAGCAGGCTTTGGCCCACACGATCAGCAACAAGGCGGAACGCGCCTATCGCCGCGGCACTGCTATCGAACGGCGTCGAACTTTGATGGATGCCTGGGCGCTATATCTCGATGGCGCGGCAGCTTGACCAAACGGCCGATCAGCTAACGCCCCAAAGTCGGACGTCGAAGTTCGATCATACCAAGTCCGCAAGCCGCCGGGTCAATGATCCAGCCATCCCCGCGCATATTTCACTTCCCCCGCAACACCGTCGAGCGCGCCTTGCTGCAAGGGAAGGACCATGCGGTTCTCGTCGGGCGCGTCGAACGGCAGCGTGATCGGGTAACGGCTCAACGGCTCGAAACCGAATTGCGGGTAGTAGGATGGGATGCCGATCAGCAATATGGATTCAAAGCCAAGCTCGGACGCCCGCTGACAAGCAACCGCCACCAAATGTTTGCCTACACCCGAACGTTGATGCTCGGGGACTACCGACAATGGTGCCAGTGCCAGCGTTGCGACGGATGATGGCGTTTGGATGATTTCGGCCCTTGTCAGCAAGATGTGGCCGACGATCTCACCGCTCATTTCGGCCAGAAGCGACAGCGCCGGAATCCAGGCTTCGGTGCCGCGAAGCCGCTCGATCATCAGGTGCTCGCGATGATCGCTATGAACCACCTTGGCGTATGCGCGCCGCACGACGTCCGAGATCGCTGTTCTATCGCCGGGCCGCTCCGCACGGACTGCTACCTTCGCGTTCATCCGGCCCTCATACGACCATTGTTTAATGCTTGGGACCCGACAGCGGTCTTTCCGCTTTCCACCACTCTTCGTCGTAGATCGGCTCTTCGATCTCCTCGGATGCCGTGATCGTTCTGAAACCTTCCGAAGGCATCTTTGATTTTCGTTAGCAGGAGCCCGCACGCATCGCCGCGGAGAAGCTCATGGCTTATTGAGCATCAGGATCCCGGCCCAAAGGCCAAATATCATGAGGCATCCATAGAGCGAAATGGAAACCCAGCGCGAAATGGGGCTTTTGCGCAAATCGATATCAGGTCCGTATCTGGCGGGCGCCATCCCGGTCAAAATGATCTTTATGATGTACCAAGCGCACAGACCGGACAGCCCGAACACAATCAATGTCCCCATCGGATGCGCTCCTCTCGCGTGACTTGCTAGATCCGATATGTCCTAATCTGCATCCATTAAAAGAACATGATAAAAGGCAGCGGCGCAGGTCAACGACGGCCGTCCGACCGCCTCTTTGCCACTGACCAAGATATGTTGATTGACGATAAGCTGCGACGATTCAAAGCAGCAAAGCGGAAGGGCAGCTATGTCTTGGGCGCCACCTGAAACCGGTCTGCCGGCAAAGCCGCAATCCCGGTCGTTCCCAAGGCCTTGGCGAAATGTCAGCCTGATTCAGCGTGGTAGGCCGGATCTCTATGTCGGCAGGACTGCGGCGAGCTCCTGGAACGCCAGGATCATCAGCATTCCGGCAAGGAGCGCGATCCCGCATGCAATGCCTATTGCCCTCGCCTGCTCAGATGCTTCGGCCGCGCTTTCGACGATATGCTCGACGCGGGCGATCGCCTTGCCCATCCTCGCATCCGCGTGCTCGATGATCTCGCGATCCCGCTTGCGCGCATCGGCCGCGACGCGCGCGATCCCGCGTTCGAGGAGCTCGGGCGTCAGCTGCATGGCCGGCTGCCCGTTGACCTTGCGTGCCCAGCCGGCAAACTCCTTGAGATAGGCGTTCATCTGCTCGAGCGTCGGCCCGTAATCGGGCGCGCTGTGTCGCTCGGCGGTAAGGCCTTCGACGCCTCGGCGGAGCAGCGACACCTCGGCGCGCAGCGCTTCGAAAGCCTGACCCGGTTCGTTGTTCAAAGATGCGTCGTTGTCCATTCTTTACGCTAACGCCCGATCCCGCGGCCGCGCGAGGGGCCGAGCCAGTCTGATATCGTCTGGGACAATGGACGGTCCTCTCGGGCCGGAATTCCCATCGCCGAGGAGCGTTTTCGCAGCCGCGACTCGACCTCGGGATCGCGCTCGAGACCCTTGGCCATGCCGATCATCTGCTGGCGAAGCGCGTCACCACCCCGTCGATCGCCTGCCTCTTCCAGCCTCCGGACTTGTCGATGCATGCGCTGGAAGTCGGACGCGAAGCGGTCCGCGCGCTTGTCCGGATCAAGGCGCATCTCGGTTTCGAGCTGCATCGCCCGGATGGCGTTGGCTGTGCGACCCTTGGCGGCTTCCTCAACAAGACCGCTGTCTCGGACGAAGGCCCGATGCAGGTCGGTCGAAGCATAAGGACGGATTGCGTCCAATCCGTTGCGCGCCTTGTCGAGCGAGACGCGCTGGTGGGGCATCTCCTCCATGCCATTTTCACGCATACGTACGATCTCGCCGGTCGCCTGCGCCACGCGCTGGACCGCATCGCTTATCACCTTCTCGCGATCCTGCTCGACGCTCATCGGCTTCATCGAGAGCTTCAGCCCGGCGAACGGATCGCGGCTCGGCTGCGGCGCCTCGGGCGACGTCAGGCGCAGGCCATCGAACATGCTCCGCACTTTATGGGGCGGACCGTCTGTCGCGGATCGCTCGATGTCGGTGCCGCGCCGGATGATCTGCCGCCGCTCTGCGAAGCTGCTGGCATAGTCGCTGGCCATGTCCTTGCCGCGCTCGCGCGACAGCGTTCGCACGAGCTTCCCCTGGTCAGCAAAATCATCGCGGCCATAATGCAGATCGACGCTGTCGCGATGGCGGGACAGCGCGACGTAGCTGGCATGGCGGTCCAGCCCCGGCGTTGCCAGGACATGCACACGATCGACGGTGACGCCCTGGCTCTTGTGGATGGTCGCGGCATAGCCGTGATCCACGTCGGCATAGTCCTTCACATCGAAGGCGACCGAGCGGCCATCGTCCATCATCACCGCCATGCGGGTGGTGCTGACGCTTTCAACGACACCCAGCGATCCGTTCTTCACCCCGAGGCTGCGTTCGTTGCGCAGGAACATGATCCGGTCGCCGCTGGCGAACAGGCGCTCGCCCCGGCTGGTGTCGATCTGGTGTTCGATGCCGAGTTCGTGGGATGCGCGCAGCCGATCGCGCGCAAGGCTGTTGAGCTCGGCGACCTCGTCGCGGGTGTGCGTAAGGATCATCCGGCTCTCGTCGGGTGCGGCTTTGCGATCTGCGTCCCAGCGCTCGATCAGATCCTTGCGCGCAGCCTCGCGCGTGTCGGCGTCATGGACATGGCCTGCCTGGTCATATGCCCGGATCGCTTCATCCGTACGGGCGGTGGCAAGCTGGCGGGTAGCATCGCGCTGCCACTCTTCCTGCTGCCGCCGGATGGCGGTGATCTCGACACCGCCATGACGTTCGGCGATCGAGCGGAAGGCGGCACCGGCCTCGATCGCCTGCAGCTGTTCGGGATCGCCAACCAGGACGAGCTTGGCATTGGCCTTCTCGGCTTCGCGAACGACCCGTTCCAGCTGGCGCGTGCCGATCATGCCCGCCTCGTCGACCACGAGGATGTCGCGTGAGGTGAGCTGCTCGCGTCCCTGGCTCCATTGATGCTCGATGCTCGCGATCGTGCGCGACGCGATGCCAGAACCGCTCTCCAGATTCTCTGCCGCGATGCCGGACAGCGCGAGACCGGTAACCCGGTAGCCAGAGGTCTCCCAGGCATCACACGCGACGCCGAGCATCGCCGACTTGCCGGTGCCGGCATAGCCGATGACGACACCCAGACCCCTTCCGTCGGTTACATGCTCGAAGGCATCGCGTTGCTCGAAGGACAGCGTCATTCCCTGCTGCGCGGCGCGCGCCAACGCTGCCCCGCGCTCAAGCTCGCCGACAGCATGACGATCGCGCTCCGCCATTGTGATCGTGGCGCGTTCCAGCCGCTGCTCGGTCTCGATCATATCCCGGCTGGTGAAGCGCTCGTCGCCGCGCCCGTCCTTGCCAAGCGTGACGATCTCGGGCGACGCCTTCACCGCCGCCATCACCTGGTCGAACTGCTCCTTCCCCTCGCTATGGCGGTGGACAAACATGGCGAGGTCGCGCGTGGTGAAGGTGGCCTGGTTGTGCGTGATCGCGTCGAGCGCGATCTCCGGCTTGGCGAGGATCCTCTCGGCATTGCTCCTAGCGATGTCGATATGCTCGGCGAGGCGCTCGCTGGGTAGGCCCTGCCCCACCATCCGCGAGGCGGCGGGGCCGATCTTGTTCTGGGGTTCGAGACCGATCCCCTGCGCCTCGAGACTGCGATGATCGACCCGCGCATCGATATCCAGTTCGGCGAGCCTGGCGTTGACGTGGCCGGCCCAGCGCTCCCGCCATTGCTCCAAAAGCGACGTCGCGTTCCAGTCACGGACCTTGGGTCCAAAGCCGTCTTCATCGACACTGCGCGTGGTCAGCATCACATGGGCATGCGGCTTGGCCTGTCCGTCCTCGCCGATATCCCAATGCACGTTGAGATCGGCGATCATGCCCCGGTCGACGAACTCGGCTTGCACGAACTCGCGGGCAAGGCGGATGCCCTGCTCCTGATCGAGCTCCCGGGGGATGGCGAACTCGACCTCGCGAGCGAGCTGCGCATCCTTGCGGACCTCGGCCGTCTCGACCGCATTCCAGAGCTTCTCGCGGTCGGCCAACTCCTCCGGCGCGCCATCCGGCAGCATCACCTCGCTATGGACAACGCCGGCCTTATTCGAGAAATCGTGATGGCGATCGAGCCGCAGGTCGTGCAGCCGCGAGGCGGAGCGGTAGGCGGCAGCGGCCAGCACCGACGAGCCGGCAGCGCGGGAAATCATTTTGGCCGAGAAGTGGTAGATCGCCATGGCGGCCATCCATCTACACTGCAGCGAGCACGTCGGCACGACGTATAAGCGCGCCCTCAAATGATTTCATCTTTCTCGGGACTGTCGCGTCCCACGAGATTTCGCCGCGTTGCGACTGATCGAACGGCACGATAACTGGGCTGTCCACTACGATCAACGAGGAGGACACGGATGCGTAAGCCCCACGACTATGACGCCGAGCTGAAGGTACTCGACGAGAAGGCCAGGCAGCTCAAGCAGAAGCGGATCGTCCAGCTGGGCGAGCTGGTCATCGCCTGTGGCGCGGACGGCCTATCGCCCGAGCAGCTGGCCGGCGCACTGCTCGGCCTCAAAGACGCGGACGCGGACGCGGCGACGGCGGAGGGCTGGCGCCAGCGGGGCGCGGGCTTCTTTCAGCGCGCGTCCCGCAAGCCAACTGACGGCCATGATCATCTGTCGCGCAGCACAGAAGCGAATGCTGGCCGCGCGCCATCGGCTTGAGGCCCGGCGTGCGCGCTCGGACTTACGGGAGTGGCAGGTGAAGCGGCGCGAGCGGACCCGTCAGCTGATCGAGCTTGGCGGTCTTGTCACCAAAGCCGGCATCGTCGACCTGATCGATGACGAGCGCGTCGTGCTTTATGGCGCGTTGATCGAGATGGCATCAACGCTGCGCGGCGACCAGCGCGAACACGCGCTCACGCTGTGGCGGCGCAGAGGCAGAAGGGCCTTCGATACCGAGGCGGCCGAGATGGTGCTGTGAACGAACGCCGCCGCGAAGGTGAAGCCCTGCGCCCTTGCGCAGGGCTTCCGACATCTCAATCCGCCGGGTTCCAGATGATCGCGAAGCGCTCGCCATCATCCGTACCAGCGAGGCGTCCGAGATTAGCATAGAGGCGGCGCGGTCCGAACTCCGGGACTGCGAGGCTGAGCGACACATAGTCGCGGCCCGAAATCTCGGAATGCCGGATCCAGCCGGCACCGATCTCGACGTCGCCTGCGACGACCCGATAGTCGGGCTGGATGGTGTTGGCCTTTCGCGCGTTCGCCACGATGTCGATCTCGGCGCGGATGCTGAGTGTCTTGAGCTCACCCTTGAACGAGCCGGTGCCTGTCTTGGTGACGGTGCCGATGCTGGGCATGATCATCTGTCCTTCGCTTTCTCACCGGGATCCATTTCCCGGCGACGCCGACCCTCAAATGATCGGGGCAAGGCGGGGGCGAACCGCAAGGCCGTAGCGACGAGCGAAGGACCGGAGCCCGCGCACTCTTTTGGATGCGCAGCATCGATGCGCGAGGAGCCGCGGAACGTGGCGGGGAAAAGAGTGTGCGGGCGATGGTTTCGACCCCGCCGACCGATCATAGGTCGACGCGTCATGCCGGGAATGGAAACCGTGTCAGGCGAAGTCTGGTAGGCTGCCGGCGTCGGCTGCTACCGTGGGATGGCCGCTTCGCTCACGGGGCCACTCAACCGCTCCTGGCAGACCGTCTCGACCAGCGTCTGCAGGATCGCGACGCGCTCGCCCAGCCAGGCGAGCTCCTCGCCACTGATCTCGTAGTGCGGCGAATAGCGTGCGTTGATGTAAGCCTGGCGCAGCAGGTCGAAACAGCGACGGCTGAACTTGTCGTCGCGCGGCCATGCCGGGATCAGCGCGGGTGCCATTTCCTCGGCGCGCGAGCGCAGGAAATTCAGCTTGTGCGACTTGGGACTGTAGAGCGTGAGGACGAGAAGCACGCAGTGATAGAAGCGCTCGACGGACTGATGGAAATTGAATGCCGCCTCTTTCGGACGTCCATCATCAACATAAAATTGGGCACCACGCGCGAATGCTGCGGCACTTGGAAACCACTCATCGAAATGCCCTTGAGCCTCCGCCCGTTCTTCCTTTGGCGGGAGCTTGCCGGGCTTGGCGAAGGGCTGTCCTTCGGTCTCGTACAGCGCGACGCCTTGCTTGAGAATGTCGGTGAAGAAAGGCCGGCCCCTGATGATCTGATTGTTGGCGTCCGTGAGCGAGTGAACGACGAAATTGACGGGTGCGCTCAGCGTTTTCGCGATCAATACCTCGCGCATCAACCGGTCCTCGGCCGACGACCAATATTCGAAGTCGGTGAGCTTCTCGTCGTTGACGATGATGAGGATGTCATAGTCCGATCGATAGCCACCGACCGGATCGTCGACCCAGTCTCCCCGCGCATAGGAGCCGTAGAGCACGATCTTGAAGATACGCGCCTGCTTGGTGAAGCGTTGCGTACCGGTGCGCGTCGCAGCGTCGAACTCCTCGAACAGGATACGCACGACATCGGCCAGCTCGCGCTGCTTGGTTTCCGGCAAATGATCGAGAGTGTCGCGCATCGCGCATGTCCTATCAGGGTGAGCGGCGTTGCACAGCCTGCGGCGGCCACGCCACGACAATCATCGGGTCCGCTCGCGTGCGATCCGATCGAGCGCCCGCTTCAGGTTCAGCAGCGCACTCGCGATGATGCGTTCGACATCGTTGCTCGTCGTGCCCAGCCGGCGCGCAATGGTGCGATAGGACAGCCCGCCCTTGCGATGGTTGAGATAGACCGCCCGCTCGATCTCCGGCAGGCTCAACAGCGCTGCATCTATCTCAGCCACCGTGAAGCTCGGCTCCGACTGCGCCGGCTGGTCCGCCCCGTATGTGCTGCTCTCATCCATTGTCTTCACTCCTTCCCCGCCAGCGCAACCGGCCCGGAAGGGGGCGGGGTGGGCGGCAGGAGCGGACCGACAGTCCCGACGGCGTGAGGCGGGATGCACCGGGAGGGCCGAAACGAAGAGAAGGAGCCGGCGAAGCCGGCTTGCGACCCGCCGCGGCGGGGCTACAGGGCAGCGACGCCCACCCCGCCCCCGCAGGCCGGCCAAGCCGACGCCATCGCGCTCGCGCGATGACCGCATGCCGGCGCGCAGCGTCGGCCACAGCGTCATGCGATCCTGCCCCGTCAGGGCCGAGACGCCACCGGCGACTCGGTGAGCCAACCGAAGGGAGCGCGGCTGCACGATCACGCGCAGGGGGCCCGGCTCATCTGATACCCTAGCGTTCGCTGTACCCACGTGTTTCAGCCAATCTCGTGTGCCGGAGTCTTGGCGATGCCGCAGCTGGGTCAAGCTCTCCCGCGACACCCTCGAACATGAAACGCACGACATCGACCAGCTAGAGCTGTTTGGTTCCGGCAAATGTTCGAGATGTCGGCCATCGAGCATGTCCTATCAGGGTGAGCCGCGTTGCACAGCCTGTGGCGCCCACGCCACGACAATCATCGGGTCCGCTCGCGTGCGATCCTATTGAGCGCCCGCTTCAGGTTCGGCTCCGACTGCGCCGGCTGGTCCGCCCCGTATGTGCTGCTCTCATCCATTGTCTTCACTCCTTCCCCGCCAGCGCAACCGGCCCGGAAGGGGGCGGGGTGGGCGGCAGGAGCGGACCGACAGTCCCGACGGCGTGAGGCGGGATGCACCGGGAGGGCCGAAACGAAGAGAAGGAGCCGGCGAAGCCGGCTTGCGACCCGCCGCGGCGGGGCTACAGGGCAGCGACGCCCACCCCGCCCCCGCAGGCCGGCCAAGCCGACGCCATCGCGCTCGCGCGATGACCGCATGCCGGCGCGCAGCGTCGGCCACAGCGTCATGCGATCCTGCCCCGTCAGGGCCGAGACGCCACCGGCGACTCGGTGAAGCGAAGCGGAAGGGAGCGCGGCTGCACGATCACGCGCAGGGCGCCCGGCTCATCTGATACCCTAGCGTTCGCTGTACCCAGCGTGTTTCCAGCCAATCTCGTGTGCGGACGTCTTGCCGATGTCCGCAGCTGGCTCAAGCTCTCCCGCGACACCCCACAGATGATCGCGAGGAACGAGCCCGATGACCGACAAACCCGATCGCATCCTGCGCCTGGCAACTGTGCTCGAACGCACCGGCCTCACCCGCTCGACGCTCTACCGCAAGATCGCGGCCGGCAGCTTCCCGCGCCAGATTTCGATCAGCACCCGCTGCATGGGCTGGCGCGAATCCGCGATCGAAACCTGGATCCGCAACCCGATGTTCTACAGCGTCGATGACTTTCCTCAGAGCAACACCCCTTGAGCCGGCGGGAGGCGGTGAACCGGTGCGGGGCTCCGCCTGCGATCGAGCTCGGTCTGTGCCGAGAAGCGAATATCCTCATCACGGTCGTGCGCGAAGCGCTCGAGCGTTTCGGTCGCGAGTTCAGACCAGTAGCGTCCGCGATCCGGGCCCGAGACGACCCGCGGCAGCAAACCGGGCTGCTCGCTCCAGGCGAGCAGCTGCTCGATCGACGCCGCGTTGAGCATGTCGCGCAGATGGTGCGCGGTGACATAGGCATCGGGAAATGCCCGATGGGCAGGCAGGCCCCATTCGCGGACCAGCCCGCGCGGCATCCGCCAGTAGCGCAGCACCTGATTAGAGAAGCTCGGAGAGCCCGGCCACAATCGGAGCGCGCATTTCCAGGTGCAGATCCAGCGCGCGCCGCCGGACAGGGGCGGCGTACAGAAGCGCTGCTCGAACGCCGCGCGGTGCGCGGCGAGCGCGAGGACGCCTCCGGATGGCTTCAGAATCCTGGGGGCCAAGGCGGCCCAACGCTCGGCCCCGACGACGTCGGCATCGACGATGTGGTGGACGGCCATCGTCACCGCCGGGATCGGGCGTCCGGGATCGACGAAGAGGGCACCCCGCTCGTCGGATATCTCCCACCGACCACAATCGGCCAGGATGACATCCTGCCAGCCGATCTCGCACACGCCATGGGCTGGCGGACGCGAACCCGTGGTTTCCAGATCGATGACGCGTATGCGGGCGTGCATGGCTGACATATGGTGCCGCCATCGCCCCATCCCAACGCCAGGATATGCTGAAGGATTGACGATGTCCGAAGATTACGAACGTGGCCAACGCGACGGCTTGAGGCTTGCGCTGACCATCCTCGCCACCGAGGAGGCCAAATGGTCCGAACGGCTCGGTCAGAGCCGGTCCTACCGCACCAATGTCACCCGAGAGGTGCGCCACAAGACGCTGCAGGTCGCGCAGAGCCGCATCCAAACGGCGTTGAACAGGTGGTGCCAAAAGACCAGATGTCGCC
>BACX01000662.1 GCA_000333335.1 Sphingomonas-like bacterium B12
ATTCGAGCTCGGACCCGGGGATCCTCTAGAGTCAACGGCCCCGAATTGCCGATGCAGGTGGTGCAGCCATAGCCAACGAGGTTGAAGCCGATCGCATCCAGATCGGCCTGCAGGCCGGACTTCTCCAGATAGTCGGTCACCACCTGCGAACCGGGCGCGAGCGAAGTCTTCACCCACGGCTTCGGCTTGAGGCCGAGCGCGTTGGCCTTCTGCGCGACGAGGCCGGCGGCGACCAGCACCGACGGGTTCGACGTGTTGGTGCACGACGTGATGGCGGCGATCACCACGTCGCCGTCGCCGATATCGTGGCTCTTGCCCTCGACGGGCACGCGCTTGAAGCCGTCATGCTTGTAGACGCCGGACAGGTCCGCATTGAAGGTGTCGTCCACCTCCTCCAGCACCACCTTGTCCTGCGGGCGCTTCGGGCCGGCGAGCGACGGACGGACGGTCGAGAGGTCCAGCTCCAGCGTATCGGTGAAGACCGGCTCGGCATCAGGATCGAGCCACAGGCCCTGCGCCTTGGCATAGGCCTCGGTCAGCGCGATCTGGTCCTCGTCGCGGCCGGTCAGGCGCATATATTCAAGCGTCTTGTCGTCGATGCCGAAAAAGCCGCAGGTGGCGCCATATTCCGGCGCCATGTTGCCCATGGTCGCCCGATCGGCGAGCGTCAGGCTGGCGAGGCCGGGGCCGAAATATTCGACGAAACGGCCGACCACGCCCTTCTTGCGCAGCATATGGGTGACGGTGAGCACCAGATCGGTGGCGGTCACGCCTTCCTGCAACTCGCCGGTGAACTTGAAGCCGACCACCTCGGGGATCAGCATCGAGACCGGCTGGCCGAGCATCGCAGCCTCGGCCTCGATGCCGCCGACACCCCAGCCCAGCACGCCGAGGCCGTTGACCATCGTGGTGTGGCTGTCAGTGCCGACGCAGGTGTCCGGATAGGCGATCGTCTCGCCGGCATCGTCCTTCGATGTCCAGACCGCCTGCGCGATATGCTCGAGGTTCACCTGGTGGCAGATGCCGGTGCCCGGCGGGACGACCTTGAAGTTGTCGAGCGCCTTGCTGCCCCACTTCAGGAACTCGTAGCGCTCGGAGTTGCGCTGATATTCCAGCTCGACATTGTCCTCGAACGCCTGCGGCGTACCGAACTCGTCGACCATCACCGAGTGATCGATGACGAGGTGCACGGGCACCTGCGGATTGATCTTCTGCGCATCGCCGCCGAGGCTGTTCATCGCGTCGCGCATCGCGGCGAGATCGACCACGCAAGGCACACCGGTGAAATCCTGCATCAGCACGCGCGCCGGGCGATACTGGATCTCGCGCTCGCTGGTCTTGTCGGTCAGCCACTGGACCATCGCCTTGATGTCCTCGACGGTGACGGTGGTGCCGTCCTCGAAGCGCAGCAAATTCTCCAGCAGCACCTTCATCGAGAAGGGAAGCTTCGAGACATCGCCGATCTGCTCGGCCGCCTTGGCGATCGAATAATAATGGATCGTCTTGCCGCCGACCTCCAGAGAGTCCCGGGTCTTGAGGGTGTCCTGTCCGATGGCGGTCATGGAGGATTTCCTTTGTGCAGGGGCGAAGAGTCGCGGGGGAGATAGCAACGGGGTGACCGTTCTGAAAGGGCGCGAGGGCTGGTGCGAATCGATCGCATTCGTGCCTTGGCGCCCGTCACCCCATCGAAAGCCGCGGTCTCGGCCAGCGTCCTCCGCGAGATGCGCGCTTTCACCAGCACGATGAAGGAGCGGTCTGCCCCGAAAGGTTGGAAACCCGCGCTCAAGCCGCTATCAGCGCCCGCAAATTCCCAGCATTGGACGCACCATGACCGACACGCCCCCCGATCGCCTTTCCGTCAACCCGCGCTCGCCGCTCTACGACGCGGAAGTCCTGCAGCGCGACGTCGGCATCCGCTTCAACGGTGTCGAGAAGAACAACGTCGAGGAATATTGCGTGTCGGAAGGCTGGATCAAGGTCGCCGCCGGCCGCTCGCTCGACCGCAAGGGCAATCCGATGACGCTGAAGCTGAAGGGCGTGGTCGAGCCCTATTTCAAGCGCGCGGCGGCGGACGAAGCCGGGAGCGACGGCGGCGCGGAGGGCTGATGCCCTCCTTCGATTTCCAGCCGGCGCTCGAAGGCGATCTGATCGCGCTCCGGCCTGCCCTGCCGGACGATTTCGATGCCCTGTTCGCGGTGGCGTCGGATCGGGAGATCTGGGCGGTCCACCCGGCGCACGATCGCTGGCAGGAGCCGGTGTTCCGTGCCTTCCTTGATGGTGCCTTCGTCGATCAGGGGGGCCTCGTCGCCATCGAGCAAGCGAGCGGCTCGATCGTCGGCTTTTCGCGTTACTCGATGGGGCGGTGCGAGCCGGGCGAGGTCGAGATCGGCTGGACCTTCCTCCCGCGTCGCCTGTGGGGCGGCCGATACAATGCCGAGCTGAAGCGGCTGATGCTCGATCACGCCTTCCGCTTCGTGGAAACGGCGCTGTTCCGGGTGGGCGAAGACAATCTCCGATCGCGCCGCGCGATGGAGAAGATCGGCGGCCGCCTGACCGGGCGAACCGAAACGGTGATGCTGAACGGCGCGCCGGTGACGCATGTCGTCTACGCCATCCGGCGACCAGACTGGGCCGCGCGGGCGACCGCGGGCTAACGGGCCGGCCAGTCCCAAGCGGGCGCCGCCACCTCATCCACCACCGTCTCGCCGAGCCTTTTCGAGAGGCGGATGGTCTGCGTTTCCCAGCCATCCGACAAGGCCGAGACCAACGGCTCGGCATGGGAGACGACGACGATCTGCGAACGTTGCGCGGCGAGACGGAGCAGACGGGCGAGCGGCGCGAGGAGGCTCGGGTGGAGGCTCGATTCGGGTTCGTTCAGCACCATCAACTCGGGCGGCCGGGGCGACAGCAGGGCGGCGGCGAGCAGGATGTAGCGCAGCGTGCCATCCGACAGCTCGGCCGCGCCCAGCGGGCGCAGCAGGCCGGGCTGGCGCATCTGCAGCTCGGCGCCGCCGTCGATCGTCGCGCCGTCGAAGGCATCGGCGATCGTGTCATCCAGCGCCCCACCGTCGCCGATCGCCTGGATGGTGCGGACGGCGGCGGCGATGTCCGCCCCGTCACCGGCCAGCACCGGCGTGAAGCTGCCGACCTGCGCGCGCCTCGCCGGCGCATCGCGATCGGTGCGGAGTTGGTCGTAAAAGCGCCAGCCGCGCATCCGCTCGCGCAGCGCCAGCAGTTCCAGCCCGTCCACCGGATCGGCGCAATGCGTCATCATGCTGTCGAAGCTGGACAATTGATCGAACGACGTGCGCCATGTGCCGTCATCCTGCCGGCGGACGCGCACCATCGGCCCGCGCCGCTCGGCGATGAGATTGCGGTTGGCGAGACGGCCGCCGGTCCACACCGCCTCCACCTTGATCTCCGGATCGTGCCCGAACGGCGAGGCTCCGGGCGTCGGCAGGCCGAGATCGATCGCATAGCCATGATCGTTGCCGGCAAAGCCGAGCCGGAGGTGGACCGGATGCTTGCGGACCGTGCCCTGAACGGGATGCTCGCCCGCCTTCATCGCGCGGCCGAACGCCTCCGGCCCCGCCCACAGCGTTGATTCGAGACCACCCTCGGCCGCGAGCGAGCGCACCACCCCGCCCTGCGCGACATCCGCCAGCAGCCGCAGGCCGCGATAGAGGCTGGACTTGCCGCTGCCGTTCGGCCCTGTGACGAGGGTCAGTTGGCCGAGCGGCAGGACGATGTCGCGCAGCGAGCGATAGCCGGCGATGGCGATGCGATCGATCACGACCGGCGCCGTTCCGCGCAGAGGGGAACCGCCCCGCTTCGCAACCGCGCCGTCGCGATCAGAAGGCCCCGGCGTATTGCTCGTTGCCCTCGAAGGCGAACTTGCCGACCTGGCTCTGCTTTACGACCGCGATGATGCCGTCGACGATCGCATAGCGCGTGGCGGGATCGGGCCTCAGATGAAGCTCGGGCTCTTTCGCCTGCGTCTCGGACAGATCGATATATTGGCGAAGCGTCTTGAGGTCGGCGACCGACTGGCCGTTCCAGAACATGTGTCCGGCCGCATCGGTGGAGATCAGATTCTTGTCGGGATGCTCGATAACAGGCGTGCCGCCCGACGGGAGGTCGAGCGGCACCTTGTGCATCTGGATCGGGATCGTGAGGATGAACATGATCAGGAGAACCAGCATGACGTCGATCAGCGGCGTCGTATTGATCTCCATCAGCGGGGACGATTCGATACTCCGAACGGAAATCGCCATGTTCATCCTCCTTGACCGGGTAAGCCCGGATCAGAAGGCGTTGGCGTAGCGCTCGTTGCCTTCGAAGCCGAACTTGCCGACCTGGCTCTTCTTCACGACCGCCAGGATGTTGTCGATCGTATCGTAGCGCGTTTGCGGATCCGGCAACAGATGCAGTTCCGGCTCGTCGGGCATGTTCTTCGTCAGATCGAGATACTGACGCAGAGTGACGAGACCCGCATCGCCCGCCGGAAGCGGCTGACCGTTCCAGAAGATGCTGCCGGCCGCATCCGTCGAGATGGTGTTCTTCGTCGGAAGGATCGGCGGCGGGGGCGCGTTGTTGGGAACCGGCAGATCCAGCTTCACGGCATGGGTCTGCGGGGGAATGGTGATGATGAACATGATGAGCAGCACCAGCATGACGTCGATCAGCGGCGTCGTGTTGATGTCCATCATGGGCTCGCCTTCGGCGGTGCCTGCAGACATTGCCATCGCAATTACTCCAAAATCTTGTTCAGGCCGCCGAAATTACGGTCCGCCCGGCGTTTCGGGCTGCGAGATGAAGCCGACCTTCAGGAAGCCCGCCTGCGACAGCGTCGAGACGACACCGCCGATGCACTTGTACGGCGTGTTCTGGTCGCCGCGGATGTGCGCTTCCGGCAGGGTATCCGGGGTGACGTTCTGGACGCCGCCCTGCTTGTCGATCTCGAACTTCAGCTTCTTCACGGCGCGATCGAGCAGCGACTTGGAGTCGACCTTCTCGATACCCCAGTAGACCTGGCAGTTGCCGGCCGCGTCGGCCTTCACCGACAGGTTGACGTTCTCGGGCTTGGTGACCGTCGGCTCGTTGCGCACCGTCGGCAGCTTGAGCGGGATGGTCTGCAGCACGACCGGAACGGTGATCAGGAAGATGATCAGGAGCACCAGCATGACGTCGACGAGCGGCGTCGTGTTGATGTCCGAGATGGGCGTGTCATCGCCACCTTCGCCGCCTACACTCATGGACATCGGAATTCGGTCCTATCTATTATTTGCGGTGGAGGCGGGCCGAGGCCCGCTCGGGCCGCCGCCGCACCTGGGGGCACGGCGACGGCTTTCACCGAAATCAGGCCTTGGTGGTCGACACGCCCGAGGCGGTCGCCGCGACCTTCGGCTGAGCAGCCTTGGTCAGGCCGTAGGAAGGACGCACCGCGCCACCCGACACCATGTAGCCATGGACGTCGTTGGCGAACGCCACGAGGCCTTCCATGATCACCTTGTTGCGACGCAGCAGCCAGTTGTAGGCGAGCACGGCCGGAACGGCGGTGACGAGGCCGAGCGCGGTCATGATCAGAGCTTCACCGACCGGGCCGGCGACCTTGTCGATCGAGGCCGAGCCCGAAGCGCCGATGGCGATCAGCGCGCGGTAGATGCCGACCACGGTGCCGAACAGACCGACGAACGGAGCGACCGAGCCGACCGTCGCGAGGAACGGCAGGCCGCCCGAGAGCTTGGCGCCGATCGAGGCGGTCGAGCGCGCGATCGAGTTGTTGATCCACTCGTGCTGGTCGATCGGATCCTTCAGCTTGTCGTGCTGGTCCTCGGCGAGCAGGCCGTCGTCGACGATCTGGCGGTAGGCCGAGTTCTTCTCGAGCTTGGTGGCTGCGTCGCGCAGGTTCGGCGCGGACCAGAAGCCGGCGCGGACCTTCTTCGCCTGGCCGATGATCTTCTGCTGCTCCCACCACTTCGAGAGGAGGATGAAGAGCGAGATGAACAGCGAGCCCACGAGCAGGATGAACACGGTCCAGCTGATCACGCCACCCTGATTGAGGGCGTTCCAGAGGCCGTACTGTTCTGCGGCGGAGGCACCGGCGGCGGTGGTGGGGGTCGTCATGGTCGTCGGTTCCTTGGTCAGAATGTCTGTTTCATGTGTCTGGGAACGACGGGAGGCGCGGGTCGCGCCCCCCGGTTGCCCGGCTTAGTCTTTCGGAATCTGCCAGCGCACCGCGCTGGAATAGGTGCTCGCCATGCCGTTGCCGGCGGCGTCCTTGGCCGGGCTGAAGCGCGCGCGGCGCGGCAGCAGGCGGCAGGCCGTCTGGTCGAGATCGGGGAAACCGCTCGACGAGGTCACCGTGCAGTTGGTGACGCGGCCGTCCGGTCCGACATCCAGCTTGAAGCCGGTGACACCGGCCTCGTTGTTGCGGAGGGCGCCCGGCGGATAATCATCCGGCGTCACCCAGTCACCCGGATTGCCCCTGGCCTTCACACCCACAGCCTCGCTGGGCTTGGGCGGCGGAGGCGGCGGCGAGGGGGCGACCGGTGCCTGCGGGATGATCACGGGGGGAGCCTTCGGCGCCGTGATGATCGTCGGGGCCACGACCGGCGGGGTCACCACCGGCGGGGGCGCCACGATCGGCGGCGATTCGACCTTCGGGGTCTCCTTGGGCGGGGGCGGCGGCTTTTTGGGCGGCGGCGGCGGCGGGGATTTGATGTCGATCACGTTCAGCTTGGTGGCCACCTTTTTATAGGCGTCGTATGCCAGACCGTTGACGAACGCGTAGCCGACTGCGCCGAGAACGATCGCGGAAATAACCGCTGAGACCGTTTTCTGACCGCTTTGATTCTGGTCGACGTAAGCCATTAAAGAGAGCCACTCCGTGCTGGGGCGAATAGGCTGCGGCATGACAGCGGAAGTCAGTCACCCGCGAAAAATCGCGGGCCATCTGACCCCCCTTGCCGTCACTTCATGCTATTCAGCGTTCGTTTTGATGTCCATCCCTTACATATACGATTGGGTAATGTTTGGCCCGTGACCGGTTTTCGGGACGGCTAAAGCCTTGAATCGGGCCGCGCATGACGGCAGGGAAAATGACCATGCGCATCCCGCCGGATGCTGTCGAAAGGAAGGACGAAAGCCGATGAGACCTGCAACGAAGACCGGCCCGGCGCTCCTTCTTGCTGCGCTTTTCTTCGCAAGCGCAGCATCGGCGCAATCCAATACTCCCCCCGTTTCTCCGCCGCAGATCGGATATGCCGACTTGGCCGATCTCGCATTTGCGGGACAGATTGCGGTGATCGTCACGGTGCGTGATACGGTGCATCTGAAGGACGCCGATGCGACCGGCGTCGCACCCGGTTTCGCACGCTTCTACATCGAGGGTGACGTGAACGCGCTGATCGCCGGCCAGGGCGGCGTCCCCGCCAGCGTCTCGTGGATCGCAGACGTGCCGATGACCTCCGCGAATCGCCTGCCCAAGCTCAAGAAGGCGAAGCTGATTCTCCTCGCCCGGCCGGTGCAGGGGAAGCCGGGGATGCTCCAGCTCGTTGCCAAGACCGCGCAGCTGACCTGGACGCCGGACCTCGAACAGCGGCTTCGTACCATCCTGACACAGGCGAACGGCCCGTCCGCTCCGCCGGTGGTGACGGGCGTCGGCCACGCCTTCCACGTCGCGGGCAGCATTCCGGGCGAAGGCGAGACGCAGATCTTCCTCAAGACGGCGGACAACCGGCCGGTCTCGCTCAACATCCAGCGCCACCCCGGCGAGGATCCCCGCTGGACGGTCTCGCTCGGCGAGATCGTCGACGATGCGGCGGCCGCGCCGCAGAAGGATACGCTACTCTGGTATCGCCTCGCCTGCGCGCTGCCCGCGCAGCTGCCCGCCGATGCGGTCGCCGATCAGGCACCGGACGACGCGACCGCCGCGCAGGCGGACTACAAGCTGGTGCTGGACGGTCTCGGCGCCTGCGGGCGGACGACCGGGCCGGCGAGCTAGGCGCCGCCCTCGCCCTCCAGATAGAGGAAATCGCGCGGGTAGTGGCGCAGGTGCGCGCCGCCATCAACGAACAGGGTCTGCCCGGTCACCGCGCGGGCGCGGGCGAGATAGACCACCGCCTCGGCGATCTCAGCGGGGTCGGCGAGCAGTTCCAGTGGCATCCGCGCCGCCGCGCGGGCCATCCGCGCCGCGTCATAATCGGGCGTCGGCAGCGTCAGCCCCGGCGCGACCGCCGAGACGCGGACATGTGGCGCGAACTGGCGGGCGAGGATCGTCGTCGCCTCCGACAGCGCCAGCTTGGACAGCGTGTAGCTGAACTGATCGGCGTTGGGCGCGGCGATCCGCTGGTCGAGGATGTTGACGATCGCTACGGGATGCCCGGCCGATGCCGTCGCCGCCAGCGCACGCGCCAGCAACACCGGCGCCGCGCAATTGACCGCATAATGGTCGATCAGGCCGGATTGCCGCACCGTCTCCGGCGAATCATAGTCGAAGCGCGCGGCATTGTTGACGAGCAGCGCGGGCCAGCGCGCGGCCGCCCGGTGCACTGCGGGCAACAGCGCCTCGACCGCCGTCGCGTCCGAAAGGTCCGCGGTCAGGTGATGCCAGGCGGCGCCCGCCGTGGTCAGCCGGTCGCACAGCCCGTCCTCGGGCGCGGAAGCCGGGCTGCTGTGGATGGCGAGATCGTAGCCAGCGTCCGCCAGCGCGATGCAGATCGCCGCGCCGAGCCGGCGGCAGCCGCCGGTCACCAGCGCGAGCGGGCGGGTCACGCCCGGTGCCTCACCATGCGGATACCGATTTCCTCGCCCTTCTCGCTGATCGCGAGCTTCACGATCGTCACCTCGACGCGCAGCACGCGCTCGTCCTCGGCGAACAGCTTGGCGCACACGTGATCGGCGACCGCCTCGATCAGGGTGAAGTGCAGGCCTTCGGGCAGCGACTGCGTCACCGCATGCTTCAGATCGAGATAGTTCTTCGATTCGGAGAGCGGCGTATCGGGCGCATATTTGCGTTCCGGCAGCTTCAGATCGACCGTCACCGACACGCGCAGGGGCTGCGGCAGGTGGGTTTCCTCCGAATAGATGCCGGTCAGCACCATCGTCTCGATGTTGGAGACCTGGAGCTGGAGGAGATCGTCCGTCATGCCGCTTTCATGTCCTTGCGCTAGGCGGCCGACCTAGGCGGGGCGGGCGCGGCCCGCAAGGATTCAGGTTTTCGGGGATTTCGCTTTTCCGGGCGATTGGCCGTACAGCGCGCGCCTCCCGAATCATCCATATGGAGGACAGGCATAGGTGGACGGCATGGCGAACATCATCGCGGCGGGCGCGCACGGCGCGCATCTCGCCCCGATCGAACCGGTGAATCTCGCAGGCATCGAGCGGCTGCTCGATCTGGCCTTCGGCGCCGATCGCCAGCGACGGACCGCCTACCGCCTGCGCGAAGGCATGGACTTCTCGGCCGAGGCGAGCTGCGTCGCGTTCGACGAGCATGGTGCGCTGGTCGGATCGCTGCAGAGCTGGCCAGCCTCGCTGGTCGATGATGATGGGACGGCGACGCCGCTCTGGCTGGTCGGCCCGATCGCGGTCAGCCCCGAACGGCGCGGCGAGGGCATCGCCCGCGCCATGCTCCGCCGCGCGCTCACGGCGATCGACGATACCGGAATCCCGGCGGTGCTGATCGGCGATCCGGAATATTACGGCCCGTTCGGCTTCACGGCGGAGGCGACCGGCGAATGGCGGCTGCCCCGGCCCTTCGAGCGGCATCGCCTGCTGGCCCGGCTCGATGACAAGCGCACGCTGCCCGCGCCCGGAAAACTCGGCCCCGCGACGCTGAGGCTTCCAAGGGGCGGGCAAATCGTCCTAGGGGGATGGTCATGCCGCTGACCAATCCCCCGCCGGACGCGATCGCCGGCCTGTCGCTGAGCGAAATCGCCCAGATGGCCGCCGATGGCCGCCTGCCCCCGGTCGAGAAGTGGGATCCGGACCATTGCGGCGACAGCGGGATGCGGATCGCCGCCGACGGACAATGGTGGCACGAAGGCTCGCCGATCGGCCGCGCCGCGCTGGTCCGCCTCTTCTCCACGGTGCTGCGGCGCGAGGCCGATGGCGGGCATGTGTTGGTGACGCCGGTCGAGAAGCTCTCGATCGAGGTGGAGGACGCCCCGTTCATCGCAGTGGAGATGGAGAGCGAAGGCACGGGCGAGAGCCGCCGCCTCGCCTTCCGCACCAATGTCGGCGATCTCGTCATCGCCGGGCCGGAACGGCCGCTCGCGATCGAGGATCGCGGCCATGGCGAGCATCCCTATCTGCGGGTGCGCGGCGGGCTGGAGGCTCTGGTCGCGCGGCCGGTCTATTACGAGCTCGCCAATCTCGCGCTGGACGAGCAGCCCGGCCCCGACGGTCGCACCGGCCTGTGGAGCGACGGCGCCTTCTTCGCGCTGGAGCCGACGCCCCAGTGACGCTGGTCGAGACACTCCGCGCGCAACTGGAGGCGACGGCGCACATCCCGGCGCCGCTCGCCGGCGATATGACCATGCCGGACAGCGACCCGATGGTGCCGGCCGCCGTGCTCGTCGCGATCACCGACCGGCCGGAACCCGGCCTGATCCTGACAAGGCGCAACGAGGCGCTCCGCAAGCATCCCGGCCAGATCGCCTTCGCCGGCGGCCGCGCCGACCCGACCGATATCGATCCCACCGACACAGCGCTGCGCGAAGCCAACGAAGAGATCGGCATGCCGCGCGAGGCGGTCACGATCGTGGGCAGTGATGCGCCCTATCGCACCGTCACCAACTTCTCGATCGTGCCGATCATCGGCGTGGTGCCGCCCGATATTTTGCTCAGCCCGCGCGAGTTCGAGGTCGCCGATATCTTCGAGGTACCGCTCGCCTTCGTGCTGGACCCGGCCAACCAGCAGCGCAAGGAAGCCGAGTTTCGCGGGGCGATGCGCCGCTATTACGAGATACTGTGGCAAGATCGCCGGATCTGGGGCGCCACCGCCGCGATGATCGTCAACCTCACCCGCCGGCTTGCCGCGTGACGAGGGTTCCGGTCCCCCCCCACGGCACCGACCGCGACGCGCTCGACCGCCTGATCGAGGCGCTGGACGGCGGCGGCGGCGGCGCGCGCTATATCGGCGGCTGGGTGCGCGATACGCTGCTCGGCCACGATCCGCAGGATATCGACGTGGCCACCCGCCTCGCCCCGCAGGAGGCCGAGACTCGGGCGAAGGCGGCGGGGCTCAATACATGGTCGTCCGCCTCGGGCCTCGCGCACGGCACGATCGGGGTGGTGATCGGCGGGCGGACCGTGGAAGTCACCACGCTGCGCCGCGACGTTTCCACCGACGGGCGCCACGCGACGGTCGCCTTCACCGAGGACTGGCGCGAGGATGCGGCACGGCGCGACTTCACGATCAACGCGCTCTCCGCCGATCCGCTGACCGGGGAGGTCCACGATTATTTCGGCGGCCTCGCCGATCTCGCGGACAAGCGGGTGCGCTTCATCGGCGATCCGCTGACCCGCATCGCCGAGGATCACCTGCGCATCCTGCGCTTCTTCCGGTTCCACGCGCGCTTCGGGGCGGATGCGCCGGACGCCGAATCCTACGCCGCCTGCGTGGCGCGCGCGAAGGATCTGATGGCGCTCTCCCGCGAGCGGATCGCGGCGGAACTGCTCAAGCTGCTGGCGGTGGGCGATCCGGTTTCGACGATCAAGGTGATGTTGGCGGGCGGCCTGTTCGCGCCGGTGCTGCCCGAAATCGTCGCGGCGGACCGGCTGGCAGCGCTGGTGGCGTGCGAGCGTGAAGCCGGCATCGCGCCCGACGGCCTGCGCCGCCTCGCCGCCCTGTTGCCGGAAGACGAGAAGATCGCCGATCAGGTCGGCGCGAGGCTCAAGCTCTCCAACGTCGATCGCAAGCGGCTGGTGCTGGCCGCCCGACCGATCTTCGCGCCGCCGGAGGTGCTGGCCTATTCGATCGGCACGACGAGCGCGTTGGACAGCCTGCTCCTGCAAGGCCTCGCCGACGATGCGCGCCGCGCCGCCGCCTTCGACGTCCCCCGCTTCCCGTTGACCGGCGGTGACCTGATCAAACTGGGACTGGTGCCCGGCTCGATCGTCGCGGCGACGCTCCAGCAGGTGGAGAAACAGTGGGTGAAGGAAGGCTTCCCGAACCGCGACCGCATCGACGTGCTGGCGCGGGACGCCGTTGCTGCAGCGCAAAATAATTAGCTGGCACGCGAGCCGATTCGGGCCGAGGATCGTTTGATCGGCAACCCTTCGCGATCGGGATGACCCATGTACGGCAAGCTCTATGGCGCATGGCTGAAGGCAGGCATGGATGCCTGGACGCTCGGGGCGGAAGCCTCGATGGTGATCGGCCTGCGCATGGCGAAGGTCGCCACCGGTGGCACCGCCGCCGCGAAGGAGGCCGACCTTATGGTGTCGGAAAAGGTGCAGGCGGCGTGGGAGTTGCAGACCCAGCTGCTGACCGCGCCGCTCGGGATGACCCCGCTGGGTGCCACGCGCAAGACGATCAGCCATTATCGCCGCAAGGTCGGCGCCAACCGGCGACGCCTGAGCCGCTAGGTTCTCAGATCCGCGCCTGCCAATAGTCCCGCGCGGCGTCGGCGGCGAGCGGCGCCGCGTAGAAATAGCCCTGCCCGTGGCTGCAGCCGAGCGCGGCCAGCGTCTGGCTGAGTTCGATCGTCTCGACGCCCTCCGCCGTGGTCGTCTTGCCGAGCGCATCGGCCAGGCTGAGCACGGCGCGCACGATCGCCACCTTGTCGCGATCGGCCAGCATGCCGGAGACGAAGCTGCGGTCGATCTTGAGCGAATCGATCGGCAGACGGCGCAGGTAGCTCAGCGACGAATAGCCCGTCCCGAAATCGTCCATCGCCACCTTGACGTTCAGCGCCTTGAGCGCCTGCAGCGCCTTGGTGGTACGCTCCGGATCCTGCACGATCGCGCTTTCGGTCAGCTCGATGGTGAGGCGCGATCCGTCGATGCCGCGGGTGGCGAGCGCGGCGGCGATCACACCCGGCACGTCGTCGCGCGCCAGCTGGATCGCGGAGACGTTGACGTTCATGGTCAGCGGCACGGTGCTGCCGGCCTGGGCATCCCATTTGGCGAGTGTCGCCAGCGCCGAATCGAGCGCCCAGCGGCCGAGCGGCACGATCAGCCCCGCTTCCTCGGCGACGGGGATAAATTCGCCCGGATCGATCACGCCGCGCGTCGCGTGGGTCCAGCGGGCCAGCGCCTCGAAGCCGGTCAGGCGATTCGCGGCGAGATCGACGATCGGCTGATAGGCGAGACGCAGGTCGCCCTGGTCGATCGCACGGCGCAGCTCGGTTTCGAGATCGAGCTTGTAGCGCGCGCAGGCGGCCTCACCCGGATGATGGACCTCGACGCGGCCGGTCGACTTGGCGCGCTTCAGCGAGAATTGGGCGTTGCGCACCATCTCTTCGCCGCTGGTCTGCTCCTCGCCGACCATCGCGACGCCGATCGCACATTCGATGCCGACCTCGAACCGGGCGAGCCGGAAGGGCGCGGCGAGCACCGACTGGATGCGGCGCGCGGCGGCGGGCGCATCGTCCGGCCCGTTGGCGAGGCGCAGCAGGATGCCGAACTCGTCCCCGCCGACGCGCGCGAGGACGTCGCCGGCACGCAGCGTGGAGATCAGGCGACGGGCGACGGTGATGATCACCTCGTCGCCGGCGACGCCGCCAAGGCTTTCGTTGATCCGGCTGAACCGCGAGAGATCGACCAGCAGCACGGCGTGACGCATACCGTCGCCGGCGGCCATCACCTCGTCCACCGCCTCGGCGAAGGCGGTGCGGTTGGGAAGGCCCGTCAGGCTGTCATGAAGCAGCTCGGCGCGCAGCGAGCGGGCGTTCTGCACCTCGACCGTGCGATCAACCAACGTGAGCAGGCAGCGGCCGTTGCCGCCGGGCATCTGTGCCAGCGGCGAGATGCAAGCCTGGAAATGGCGGCCCGACACCTGATCGCCATCGCGCCAGTCGAATCGCAACTCCTCGCCCGGGCGCGCGAAGAATTCGACCAGGCGGTGCACGATCTCCGGACTCTCGACGATCGGCATCGGCGCGCTGGCCGGCCGCGACCCGTCAAGCATGGTGAATCGTCGATTATAGTGGCCGACGGAAAGATGGCCCTTCTCGTCCTCGATCAGCAGCGCGGCCGCGATCGGCAGGGCATCGAGATAGGATTGGCGGACGCGGGCGATCGCCTCCCACGCCTCGGCGGTGGGCTCGTCACCGGCGCTGGGCACAGGGTGCAAGGGCGCGCGCACCGCCCTCCTGATGGGCGGCGTACCATTGTCCCGGCTCGCCTTGGCCATACGCATGGATGTCAGCGATAGACAAAGCCGGTTAATTCTTGCTTTCAGTGGCTTCGCCGCTCGACGAAGGTGTGAAGCGGTTGTCGCGCGGAAAGCCGAGCGGGGCCATGCGTCCGCCCGCCCCGCGCGCGGTGCGCCAGGGGTTCAGATCCGCCTCGGTGCGGGTACGGCCAGTCTCGCCGCCCATCGCCCAGCTGATTCCCGTCTCGAACCGAATCGCCATCGCGTCGGACAGGCCGCCATCGCGATAGCGCTGGAGCTGGACGCCGGAACCGCGCGCCATCTCGGGCAGCTCGCCGACCGGGAAGACCACCATCTTGCGGTTGTCGCCGACCACCGCGACATAATCGGAGCCCGCCGGGACCGGGCGGAAGATCTTCATCTCGGCGCCGGGGCGCAGGTTCATCACCTGCTTGCCCTTGCGCGTCTCCGCCGCGACATCGCCCAGCTTCGCGAGGAAGCCGCGCCCGTCGGAGCTGGCCACCAGCACCTGCGCGTCGCCCACCGAGCGCGGCACGGGCAGCAGCGCGGTCGGCGCACCCTCGCCCTCCAGATCGACCATCAGCCGCACCGGCTCGCCGAAGCCACGTCCGCCCGGCAGCTTGTCCGCCGCCAGCGTAAAGACGCGTCCGTTCGCCGCCGCGAGCAGCAGGCGGTCGGTGGTCTGGGCGTGGAAGGCGAAGAGCGGGCCGTCGCCTTCCTTGAACTTCAGCGTATCGGCGGCGGCGAGGTCGCGGTGGCCGGACATCGCGCGGATCCACCCGCGCCGCGAGAGGATGACGGTGATCGGCTCGCGCTCGATCATCGCCTCCAGCGGGATTTCGCGCGCCGGCCCCGATTCGGCGACCGTCGTGCGGCGCGCGCCGATCGCGGTTTCCGGAGCATAGCGCTCGCGCAGCTTGGCGAGATCCTTCTTCAGCCGGGTGCGCTGGCGGGCGGGGCTTTCGATCAGTGCGGCGAGGCCCTTGCGTTCCTCGTCGAGCGTCGAGCGCTCCTTCTTGATCTCCATCTCCTCCAGACGACGCAGCGAGCGCAGCCGCATGTTGAGGATCGCCTCGACCTGCGTGTCGGTCAGGCCGAACTCGGCCATCATCACCGGCTTGGGCTCGTCCTCGGTGCGGATGATCTCGATCACGCGATCGAGGTTGAGATAGGCGATCAGGAAGCCATCGAGCAGCTCCAGCCGGTTCTCGATCTTGGCGAGCCGATGCTTCGACCGGTTGACCAGCACCTCGATCTGGTGAGCGACATAGGCCGACAGCGCCTCCGCCAGCGACATCACGCGCGGCGTGCGGGTGGCATCCAGCACGTTGAGGTTGAGCGAGACGCGGATTTCGAGATCGGTCAGCCGGTAGAGGCTGTCCTGCAGCGTGCCGACGTCCACCGTGCGGCTGCGCGGCTCGATCACGATGCGGATCGCCTCGTCCGATTCGTCGCGGACGTCGGCGAGTATCGGCAGCTTCTTCTCGGTGATCAGCCCGGCGATCTGCTCGATCAGCTTGGCCTTGGGCACGCCATAGGGGATTTCGGTGATGACCAGCTGCCAGGTGCCGCCCGACAGCTTCTCCGGCTCGGCGAAGCGCGCGCGGGTGCGGAAGGCGCCCCTGCCCGTCTCATAGGCCTCGCGGATCGCGGCGGGGCCGTCGGCGACGATGCCGCCGGTCGGGAAATCCGGCCCCTGCACGTACTGGAGCAGATCGACCGTCGGTGCCTGCGGATTGTCGATCAGGTGGACGGCGGCGTCGATCAGCTCGGCGGCGTTGTGCGGCGGGATCGAGGTCGCCATGCCGACCGCGATGCCCGAGGCGCCGTTGGCGAGCAGGTTGGGGAACAGGCCGGGAAAGACCTCCGGCTCTTCCTCCTCGCCATTGTAGGTGGGCTTGAAGCCGACCGTGCCTTCGTCCAGCCCCGCCATCAGTTCGACGGCGGTCGCGGTCAGGCGGGCCTCGGTGTAACGGTAGGCGGCCGCGTTATCGCCGTCGACATTGCCGAAATTGCCCTGCCCGTCGACCAGCGGGTATCTGAGCGAGAAGGTCTGCGCCAGGCGGACCATCGCGTCATAGACCGACTGGTCGCCATGCGGATGGTATTTGCCGATCGTGTCGCCGACGACGCGCGCGCATTTCTTGTAGGCCGAGGCCGGATCGAGCCGCAGCAGACGCATCGCCCACAGCAGCCGGCGATGCACCGGCTTCAGCCCGTCGCGGACATCCGGCAGCGACCGCGCCGTGATCGTCGAGAGCGCGTAGACGAGATAACGCTGGGAAAGCGCTTCGTCGAAGGGGGAGTCGGTGAACGGGGTCGGATCGAGAGTGTCGGTCGAGGCCATGAATCAGGGACTAGCAGGCGTGGGGCGTAAGGGGAACGGGGACACATATCGCCGCCGCTTGGTTATGCCCTGCTCACGGGGCGACGCCCCGCAATTGAGGAGTAGCCCATGAAACGCACCCTGATCGCGCTCGCGCTCGCCGCCATCGTCGCGCCCGGCATCGCGTCCGCCGCGCCGACGGTGAACGTCCGCCAGCTCAACCAGGAGCGCCGCATCGATGCCGGCCTGCGCTCCGGCAAGCTCACCCGCGCCGAGGCGGATCGGCTGCGCGCGCAGCAGGCCTCGATCCGCGCCGAGGTCGCGCAGATGCGCAAGCACCATCCGCACGGGCTGACCGAGGGAGACAAGGCACGCCTCACCGCGCTTCAAGATCGCGCCGATGCCGCGATCATCGGCCAGAAGCACGACGCCCAGCGTGGGCCGGACAAGCTGCCTTTCCATTGATCTCGAACTATCCGCCGCCCCGCGCTGACGGGGCGGCGCTCAGACGGCCAGCCGCCGCCGCTCGATGAGCGTGTAGAGCGCGGCCGGCACCACCAGCCCCGGTAGCCAGCCGATGTCCGCGCCGATCCACCGAGCCATGGGCCCTTCCCAGAAACCGGTCTTCAGGAAGGGCAGCTCGATCAGGATCGTCGCGGCATAAATCGCCAGCGTCGCGCCGTTGAAGCGGCCGTAGCGCCCGTCCAGATCGAACATCGCCGCCACATCGTAGCGACCACGGCGCACCCAGTAATAGTCCGCCAGATTGATCGCGCTCCACGGCACCAGCAGGTAGACCATGATGTTGAGCATGTCGCCGAAGACATGCTCGAAATTCGCGGCGGTCGCGACCGCGATGGCCGTGGCGATCACGATCAGCCCGCCCATCAGGATTAGCTTGGTCGAGGCGCCGATCGTCTCGCGACGGTGGAAGCCGCTCAGCATGCCTGCCGAGGCCATGTAGGCCGAATAGAGCGTCATCACGTTGCCGAGCAGAAGGCCGAGGATCAGCAGCAGACGCACCGGTGTCGCCAGCGCTCCGAACAAAGCGGGGATCGCGATGGTGGGATCGGCGGCGATGGCGGCGAAGAAGGAGGCCAGCCACGCACCCAGCGCCATCGTCAGCGTCGATCCCAGGAAACAGCCGAGCGCGGTCGCCCAGAATGTCCGCGCGGTCGAAACGGTAGACGGCAGGTAGCGCGAATAGTCCGCCACATAAGGTCCGTAGGTGAGGCCCCAGGCGGTCGCCTGGGTAATCGTCGCGATGAAGGCGGCGGGCAGGAAGGCGCCGGTCGACGGCGGAATGTTGCCCCGCGCGAACAGGATCGCCACCACCGCGAGGAAGAGCAGCCCGCTCAGCACCGTCATCGCCGCGCCGATCCGGTGGATCAGTTCGTAGCCGACGAAAGCGACCAGCACCGTCGCCACCCCGAACAACGACGGCGCCGCGATCGGGCCGAGGCCGAAGTCGCTGCCAGCGCCGGCGCCACCACCGCGCCGTTGGCGGCATTGTAGAGCGTGTAGGTGACGACCACCGCGAGCAGCGGCAGCGCCGCCCCCAGCACGCCGAACTGCGCGCGGCTCTGGATCATCTGCGGGATGCCGAGGTGCGGCCCCTGCGCGGAGTGCGCGGCCATGAACACTGTGCCGATCGCGTTGCCGATCACCAGCGCCAGCAAGGCCCAGCCGAAGGAGAGGCCGGCGAACACGCCCAGCATCCCCACCGTCATGCACACGATCGACAGGTTGGTGCCGAACCACACGGTGAAGAGCCGGCGCGGATGGCCGTAGCGCTCGCTCTCCGGAATGAAACCTATACTGTGCGTTTCGATCGCCATACTGCCCCCGCCTATACCCGCGCCGCTCCCGTGGCATATTTCTTCGCCAGCACCGAGCAGACCATCAGCTGCGCCTGGTGGAACAGCATCAGCGGCAGCAGCAACATGCCGACCTGCGGCGCCGGGAAGATCGCGGCGGCGAGCGGCACGCCCGCGACGAGGCTCTTCTTGGAGCCGCAGAAACGCCAGACGATCTCGTCCTCGCGGGCCCAGCCGAGTGCGCGCGGCAGCCAGAGCGTCACCGCCAGCACGATGGCGAGCATGACGAGGCCGATGGCCAACGCCGCGACCAGATCGTGCAGGTCGGTCCGGTGCCACAGCCCCTCGACCACGGCGGCCGAGAACACCGTGTAGACGAGGAACAGGATCGACCCGCGATCGACCCGGCCGACCAGCGCCTTGTGGCGATCGATATAGGGGCCGATCCAGGGCCGCGCGAAATGGCCGGCGGCGAAGGGCAGCAAGAGCTGGCCACCGATCTTCAGGATCGAATCGATGGCTTGCTCGGCATTCGTCCCGCCCGCACCCATCAGCACCTGCGCGAGCAGAGGCGTCGCGACGATGCCGACGATGCTGGAGAGCGACGCGGCGCCGATCGCCGCCGGCACGTCGCCCCCCGCGATCGACACGAAGGCGATCGAACTCTGCACGGTGGACGGCAGCAGCGTCAGATAGAGCAATCCCGCCGCCATCGCCGGCGCGACGCGCAGCGCCACCTGCTCCGCCCCGAGACCAAGCAGCGGGTAAAAGAGGAAGCTCGTCGCCAGCACGACGAGATGCAGCTTCCACTTGGACGCGCCCGCGACGATCGCCTGCCGGCTGAGCTTGGCACCGTGGAGGAAGAAGAGCAGCAGGATCGCGCCATCGGCAGCCCAACCGGCGATCGTCGCGCCGATCCCGTGCGCCGGCAGTAGGCTCGCCGCCGTGACGGTGGCGATCAGCGCGGCGAGAAAGGGATCGAACAGGTCGGCAAGGCGCTTGAGCATCGTCCTTGCTCCTAGCAACCGATGCCGCGCCGCACCATGCCCGGCTTGGCAATGATCCTGTCATGTGCGAGGCGGGCATGGTTCCGCCCGGAGGCCGCCAGATGACCGTCGCGCTGCTGCTCTTGCTCCAGGCCGCCGACAGCACCGTAAATCCGACGACGCGCGCCACCGCGCCCGATCTCGTCGTCACCGCGCCGCCGATGATCACGCTCTCGCCGCCCGCGCCCATCCTGCCGTCATGGGAGGATATGCTGGTCGAGCAGTTGAAGAGCGACGACCGCAATGTCCGCGAACGGGCGATCGGCATCGCGCTGGGCGCGCCCTATGCGCTGAGCCCGCTGACCGGCTATCCGCCGCTGGTGGGTGCGCTCTGGCGCGACGGGCGGCGGATGCAGGCGGCCTTCTGGTTCTACGTCTTTCAGGAACGCTCGGCGGCGTGGGCGCTGGCCGACGACGACGGGCGCGGATCGGGCGCGGCGGCGGTGCGTACCGCGATGAACGACCAGCTCGGGCAGGTGATCAATCCATGGGCGGCCGGCGACGTCTCGGCATGGAAGCGCATCGCCGCTCGCGCGGTCTCCTACGAGGCGAAGTTCCCACTCTATGCCAGGCGGCCGGACGCGATGACGCTCCATGACTGGCTGGCGACCGTCGATCACGCGCGGGCCAGCTATCGCGAGCAGCTCGGCCAGCTCCAGTCTGTCGACGCCGAGGCGATCGCCGACAGCCGCAAGCAGCGCGGGCTGGCGACGGGTTCTCTGCAGGATCCCGGCCCCCCGCTTCCGGACGAATGGCAGTAGGCCTCAGCCCGCGGCGATGTCCCGCTTCACCTCGTCCAGCAGCCATTCGCGGAAGCGCTTGATCTTGGGTGCCATCCGTCGGTGTTCGGGCGCGACCAGCCAGTAGGCGTAACCCCGCGTCGATATCTGGCCGGACAGGCGGACCAGCCGGCCATCGACGATATCGTTGCGCCAGAAGAAGGGGGTGAGCATTGCCACCCCCTGCCCGGCCATCGCGGCGGCGCCCTCGTTGGCCTGCGAATCCATGCGCACGCCTGGCCGCAGCCGGCCGTCGGGCACGTCGATCCCCGCCTCGCGCAGCCACCATGGCCACCACGGATCCTGCGGGGAGATCATCGGCACGCGCAGCATGTCGGCCGGTGCCAGCGCGCCGCCGTGGCGGGCGAGGAAGGCGGGGCTGCACATCGGGGTGAAATCGATGTCGAGCAGCTTGTCGGTGGTCAGCCCCTCCCACGGACCGCGCCCCGCGCGGATCGCGACATCGACGTCGTCGGTGGCGAAATCGACCAGCGTGTCGCTGACGGCCAGGCGTACCGCCATCTCGGGATGGTTCATCTGGAAGCCGCCGATCTTCCAGGCGAGCCAGGTGTTGGCGAAGGTCTGCGAGGTGGAAACGGTGAGCATCCCCTCGTCCTCGGCACGCAGTTCCGCGAAGGCGCCGTCGATCGCATCGAAGGCGCGGGAGACGGGGGCTGCGGCGCGGCGGCCCGCCTCGGTCAGCACCACGCGGCGTTTCTCGCGGCGGAACAGCGGTGTGCCGACGCGATCCTCCAGCAACTTCACCTGATAGGAAACCGCCGCTTGCGTCATGCCCAGCTCGGCGGCGGCGGCGGTGAAATTCTCGTGACGCGCGGCGGCCTCGAACACCCGGACGGCGGAGAGGGGCGGCAGGCGACGCATGACCGAGATCATAAGCCTCCCTTATCAACTGCGTCCAGCCTTTCGTTGGCGGGGCGCAACGGAAAGGCGCATCTGGCGGGGGTCGGGACGGAGGAGCCCGGACAAGAGGAGGTTCCCATGATCGATCAGGACGTGGCCCGTCTGTGGGCCGATCATCACGAGGCATTCGGCCGTTGGGTGGACGATGCGGCGAGGGGCGTCGGCAACGCCTTCCGCGCGCTCAACCGCATCCAGTACCAGGCGCCGTGGCAGACCATCTCGCGAGGCCGCGCGCGTCATTGAAAAGGCGTGCCCGTTCCGTTAGAGGGCGACGAAGCCCCGGCCGTGCTCGGATTCCCGCTCACGCGCCGGGGCAAGTCTTTTTCTCGGGATACGGGACACGCGCATGGCACGCCGCCGGCAAATCTACGAAGGCAAGGCGAAGATCCTCTACGAGGGCCCCGAGCCCGGCACGCTGATCCAGTATTTCAAGGACGACGCCACCGCGTTCAACGCCCAGAAGAAGGGCACGATCAACGGCAAGGGCGTGCTCAACAACCGGATATCCGAGCATGTCTTCACGATGCTCGGCAATATCGGCGTGCCGACCCACTTCATCCGCCGTCTCAACATGCGCGAGCAACTGATCCGCCAGGTCGAGATCGTGCCGATCGAGGTGGTGGTGCGCAACGTCGTCGCCGGCAGCCTCGCGAAGCGCCTCGGCATCGAGGAGGGCACGCAGCTCCCCCGCACGATCATCGAATATTATTACAAGGACGATGCGCTGGGCGACCCGATGGTCACCGACGAGCATATCGCCTGCTTCGGCTGGGCCAGCCAGGAGGAGATGCACGACATCGCCGACATGGCGATCCGCGTGAACGATTTCCTCACCGGGCTGTTCGCCGGCATCAACATCCGCCTCGTCGACTTCAAGCTGGAGTTCGGCCGGATCTGGGAGAACGATTTCTCGCGCGTGATTCTCGCCGACGAGATTTCGCCGGACGGCTGCCGCCTGTGGGACATGACCACCAACGAGAAGCTCGACAAGGATCGCTTCCGTCGCGATCTCGGCGGCGAGGTCGAGGCCTATCAGGAGGTCGCGCGCCGGCTCGGCCTGCTGCCCGCCGAGGGCACCGAGACCGCCGTGCTCGACATGGAGAGCCACCGCAAGAAGCGCGGGCAGTAAGGGGCGCCCGCCCCTGACGGAATGACCGGGCGCAAGGACGTCCCCACCCGCGAGGCGATCCAGATCGCGCGCGTGCTGTGCATCCTCGGCATCGTCTACGTCCACGCCTGGACGGGGCTGACCGCCGAGCAGATTTCCGCGCTCGACCACACCGGGCAGGGCATCCTGCGCTTCGTGCTGATCGAGCTGGTGGGCAGGAGCGCGGTGCCGCTGCTCGGCGCGATCTCCGGCTGGCTCTCCGGGCCTTCTGCGGCCAAGCGCAGCTACGGCGCCTTCGTCCGCGTCAAGGCGCGCACCGTGCTGGCGCCGATGCTGCTGTGGAACCTGATCGCGCTGCCGCTGGTCAGCGGATCGGCCGCTTTGTTCCACCTGCCCGCGCCTGTGCCGGCCAGCGTGCGCGAGGCGCTCGACTGGATCGGCTGCGTCGCCCAGCCCAACCCGATCAACGTCCAGATCAGCTTCCTGCGCGATCTGTTCCTGTGCATGTGCGCGGCGCCCCTACTTACCCGCCTGCCCGATCGGTGGCTGTGGGCGCTGTGGCTGCTGGCGGCGGCGTGGTCGATCAGCAACCTCAATCTCTACGTCCTGCTGCGCCCGCAGATCCTGCTCTTCTTCCTTTCCGGCATGCTGGCGCGCCGCCATCTCACCGCCGAGCGGATCGCACGCTGGCCGCTGATCGGCTGCCTCGCCCCCTATCTCCTGCTGCTGCCGGGCAAGGTGATCGTCTCGGTGCAGGACGATGCGTGGCTGAAGGCGCATGTCGTCGCGGCCAACGCGATCGACATGCCGCTCCGCTTCGCCGCCGCGCTCGCCGTGTGGCGGATCGCGCTGGCGCTGGTGCCGACCCAAGCGGGCAAGCGGATCATGGGCGCCGAACGCTACGCCTTTCTGCTCTTCTGCTGCCATCTCGTACTGATCTGGCTGCTCGGCCCGCCGATCGGGCTGGTGACGGGGCGGATGGGCGCGCCGGGCTATGTTCCCTTCCTGCTGCTCCAGCCGCTGCTCGCGCTCGGCGGCACGGTACTGGTCGGTCAGACGTTGCTGCTCGCCTCACGCCCAGCCGCCAAGCTGCTGAGCGGGGGAAGGCTGGACCGGCCCTTGCGCCCGCGCGCCGCTTCCGCCAAAGGGACCGCGAAACCGGATCCCGGAGCAGCAACATGAAAACCCGTGTCGTCGTGACCCTCAAGCCCGGCGTGCTCGATCCGCAGGGCAAGGCGGTGCACCATGCGCTGACCGGCCTCGGCTTCGGCGGCGTCAACGACGTGCGCGTCGGCAAGATCGTCGAGCTGGATCTCGCCGATGGCACCGAGCCGGCCGCGATCGAAGACATGTGCCGCAAGCTGCTCGCCAACACGGTGATCGAGAATTTCCGCATCGAACAGGCCTGACAGGAGCGCCGCGCCATGAAAGCCGCCGTCATCGTCTTCCCCGGCTCCAACTGCGACCGCGACCTCGCCGTCGCCTTCCGCGAACTGACCGGCCATGAGACGACCATGGTCTGGCACGGCGAGACGAGCCTTCCGCAAGGCCTCGACATCATTGGCGTGCCCGGCGGCTTCTCCTACGGCGACTATCTCCGCTCCGGCGCGATGGCCGCCCGCTCCCCGATCATGCGCGCGGTGGCGGATGCGGCCGGCAAGGGCGTCGCCGTGCTGGGCGTGTGCAACGGTTTCCAGGTGCTGACCGAGACCGGCCTGCTGCCCGGTGCGCTGATGCGCAACGCCGGCCTCAACTTCGTCTGTCGCGATGTGGGCCTGACCGTCGGCACCAGCCAGACCATGTTCACCAGCCGCTACGAGGATGGCGAGGAGATCGTGATCCCCGTCGCCCACCACGACGGCAACTACTTCGCCGACGACACGACGCTCGACCGGCTCGAAGGCGAGGGCCGCGTGGCGTTCCGCTACAATGGCGAGGTCAACGGATCGGCGCGCGGCATCGCCGGCATCGTCAACGATGCGGGCAACGTGCTGGGCATGATGCCCCACCCCGAACGCATGATCGAGGCCGCCCACGGCCGCGCCGACGGCCGCCGCATCTTCGAGGGCCTCGTCGGCGCGCTGGCGTGACGGCCGCGGCGCGATGAAAAGCGCCGACCTCGCTCGCCTGACCCTCGCGCCCCTGTTCGCCATAGCGGGGATCGTCCACCTCGCCCGCTCGGATGTGTTCGCGCGCGTGATGCCGCCGGCGATAACGCACCCGCATGCCGTGATCCTACTGACCGGCGCCGCCGAGATCGCCGGCGCGGCCGGGCTGTTCGTGCCGGCGACCCGCATGCTCGCAGGCGTGATGCTCGCGCTCTATGCCGTCTGCGTCTATCCCGCGAACATCCTGCACGCGGTGCATGATCTTTCGACGGGCAGCGGCCTCGGCTGGGCCTATCACTATCCCCGCCTGTTCGCGCAGCCATTCATATGCTGGTGGGCGCTGGCGGCTGGCGGCGTCACGGGACGATCGGCAGGTATCTAGAGCCGTGCGCGGAACGGCGAGAAATTGGTGTATGTATCGAACACCTCGACCCCCTCGGCACGCTTGAGGAAGCCGACCACCAGATAGGTGAGCGGGGTCAGCAGCACCTCCCAGCCCACCTTCATCGCCCAGTTGGTCACCATGATCGTGATGACGAGGCCGTGCGTGAAGCCCGGCGCATCCCAGAAGGCGAGCGGATAGAAGATCAGGCTGTCCATCGCCTGTCCGAACACGGTCGAACTGACGGTGCGCGTCCACAGGTGCCTTCCGCCGGTCCACACCTTCATCCGCGCCAGCACGAAGGCGTTGACGAACTCGCCCGCCCAGAAGGCGCAGATGCTGGCGAGGACGATCCGCCCGGTCTGCCCGAACACCAGTTCATAGGCCTGCTGGTTGGACCAGCCCGGCGCCGGCGGCAGCTTCACCACCACGAAGGTCATCAGCGCGAGGAAGATCATCGCCGCGAAGCCCGCCCATACGCAGCGGCGCGCGCGCGAATAGCCGTACACCTCGGTCAGAATGTCGCCGAGCAGGTAGGAGAGCGGGAAGAACAGGATGCCCGCGCCGAATTTCAGCCCGCCCAGCGTCGCCGCCTTGTCCGCGCCGATCACGTTGGAGAGGAGCAGGATGGCGACGAACGCCGTCATCATGAAATCGAAATAGCGGAAGCCGCCCTTCCCCACCTCGTCCGCCTCGACCGTGCGGAGGCCCGGCTGCGATGCGTTCTGTTGCGTATCCGTCATGAGGCGGCACAGTATCGCGGTTTCGCATCCGCGCAATCCGGGCTATGCGCGCTTCCGGAGCGCCCGTAGCTCAGCTGGATAGAGCATCCGCCTTCTAAGCGGATGGTCGCAGGTTCAAGTCCTGCCGGGCGCGCCAACTCCTCCCCGTCTTGTTGGGACCACCTGACCGCGAACGTGCAGCTATCGGAAGGCGAACCGCCTGCTGCGATGAGAATGATACGGACTCGGCTCCTAGCAACGCGGATCCGGTATTTCAGCGACACGGTGCCGCGCCCGTCTAGCAATCTCACGCTCGACCGCGATCCGAACGAAGTCGGTTCGATCCTCACCGTCCTCGAGCACGCCCGCAATCCTAGCGAAGGTTCCTTCACCGAACCGGGCCTGCATCTCCTCGCTCCAGCGCTTCGTTCTGCCCACGTCATCCTCGCTCTCGATTCCATCGTGCGAAGTGCTTCACTTGATCTTCTTGGCGATATAGTCCGCTCGTGCCCGTATCCCCTTGTCACTCGTGTTCTTGATCGTCTGACGGACCTCTCCCAGATACCGACGCCCGCGCCCGCTGCGAGCGGCTTCATCGATGAGCGAGGCGGCTAACGCACCATCGTCGGTGAGCCTGCCGAAGGTCTCCCGATCCCAAGCCGCTCGCGCCCATCACCACGGTGACGCTCGTGCCGCGGACCAGGCGCACGGCTCCGCTCGCCCGGGCGCCTTCCCAGGCGGGCCAGTCGCTCGAGGAGGAGGATCAGAAGCGCGCGCTGAAGCAGGAGCACTACGCCTATCACTGCCAGGCCTGTCTCGGCGCCATGGAAGTGCTGAAGGCCGCGCCGCCCGGAACATACGTCTTCGCGCCAGGCTACAGGCAGCGTTTCCTTCACGCACATCATGTGGAGCACCGGCAGAACGGCGGCGCGCTCGGCGGCGGCAACCTGCTTATCCTGTGCGAGTATCACCACCGCCTGTTCGGCGACCAGCTTTCACGGGCCCTGGTGCTGGCGGGCCTCGCCGAGGCCACGCCCATGAAGCGGGCGTTCCCCGAGGACGAGACGGGCGAGAAGCTGCAGAAGCGTTCGGGGCTGCTGACGCGAACCCCATTGTCCGCAGCGCCGTTCGAGGCCCGCCTCTACTTCACCGAGGAGCACGCGGCGGCATGGCGACTGAACGGTACATAGCCCCAGCCATGTCGCACGCTCCGTGGCCTCAACGGACCGATCGCCGCCCACCGTCGAACGGCTTGCTTAGGAATGGCGAGCCGGAGGCCCCGAAGCGCCAGGCCGTATCCGAAGCCTTGGATATGCCGATCCTCGTTCCGATCTCCAGGGAGACGGGCGCCGATGGATCGGCCAATGCGAACGGGGGCGCGAATAGCGATGCGCCATTGAGGGATCCGTCGACACCGAGAGCCTGGCACAGTCGTCCCGGTCCCGAGCAGAGGCCCTTCGCTATCGCGGTTCCCCGTCGCTCCATCATGGCCTCCAAGCCGTAGAGGGGTTCTATCGCCCTGATGAGGACCGCGCTGCCTGGCTCCCCGCACACGAAGTTCAGGCACCAGTGTAGGCCGTATATCCTGTAGATGTGCGCGTGACCGACAGGTCCGAACATGGTGGCGTTCCTGGCGGTCCGACGACCGAAGCTGTGCGACGCCGGGTCGTCCACGTCATAGGCTTCGGTCTCCACGATCGTGCCGCCGACGCCCATGACCATCAGCTTCACGCCGATGAGAGCGCGCGCGACGGTCTCCACGTTCCGCTCGAAGAACTCCTGGGTGATGGGCATTCGGCTCTCCGGGCGATCGATACATCGACGCCCTATCAGGGCAGGCGGTCGAGATGGAGATCGGATCGCAGGGTTGCCGGTCCTGCCGACGGTGATCGATCACGCGTGAAGGGTGTGGCCTCCGGCGTGGCCCTCGATCCCGTCAGCCGACCTGACGGCCGCGCACGATGCGGTGTCCTCCGGGGAACGTCGGGTCCGTATCGCTCAGTAGAGTCCATCGGATGGACCGCAGGGCGTCATCGTCCTCGAGCAGGTAGCCGAGGGGCGGATTGCCGCTCAGGATGGGATGACCGGTCCGGAGCCAATCCCCTTCGTCGACATCGGGGGCAAGCGTTCGGATCGCCGCACTGACGTCGAAGCAGTGGCCGATGCGGGTCCGGGTCTCGGCGTCGAGAAGGCAGGCCTCCGCGCCGTCGCGGAGGCAGCGCCAGGTTTCGACCCGGATCTGGAGCAGCGCCGCCGCCTGGTCGTCATCGAGACGCCATGCGCGCACCAACCCGCGCAGCCGGTCGGCATCCTCGGAGTCGAGTTCGAGCTCCTCGCCCCACGGATTGTATAGATCGCTCATGCCGCGTTCCTTGCGAGACCTGATCATGCGCCCCGGGCCACCTCGACATCAGGCCGGCTCGGGTCTTCCGCTTCGACGAGGTGCCCGAGGCCCATCGCCTCGTCGAGGCGAACAGGGCCGGCGGGAAGCTTGTGGTCCTTCACTGATCCACTGGAAGAGAGGAGCTTGTCATGACCGAATCCGTCGCCATCGTTACCGGTGCCAGCCAAGGCATCGGCCGCGCCACCGTCATCCGTCTCGCAAAGGACTTCGGCGCGCTGGTGCTGGTTGCCCGCAGTCGCGATAAGCTCGAGACGGTCGCCGGGGAGATCCGCCAGATGGGCCGCAAGGTCCTGGTGATCGAGGCCGATCTCGCCGCGGAGACAGCGCCAGCCAGAATCGTCGAGGAGACCCTGTCACGGTTCGGTCAGATCGACGCCCTGCTCAACATCGCCGGTGCGGTGCCACAGATCGACCTGTTCGATATGACCGACACGCAGTGGGACGCCGGCCTGGCGCTCAAGCTGCATGGCGCCCGACGGCTGACGATCGCCGCCTGGCCGGCGCTCAAGGCGGGCAAGGGGGCGGTGGTATTCACGTCGGGGAATTCCGCGCAGTTCCCCAAGGCACCGTATGCCGCCGTCGGCACGATCAACGCCGCGATCGTCGCGCTCGCCAAGGCCTTCTCCGATCGCGGCATCTCGGACGGCGTGCAGGTGAACAGCGTGCTGCCGGGACCGGTCATGACCGGCCGCCGTCGGTCGTACCTCGAACACTGGGCGCCGCTCCACGACATGACGGTCGAAGAAGCGACGGAGAAGTTCCCGAGGGAGGCCGGCATCGCCCGCTATGGGGAGCCGGAGGAGATTGCCGAGCTGATGGCCTTCCTCGTCTCACCGGGCTCGCGGTGGATGACGGGATCGGCACTCCGCATGGACGGCGGCGAGGTCAAGGCGATCTGACACCCGTCACGGGCGGCGTCCCGTCTCGGGGGACGCCGCCCTCCGGAACTTGGCGGGCGTGGCTCCCACGTGCTTCTTGAAGGCGCGCTGGAATGCCGCCTCCGATTGATAGCCCACCGCCTCCGCAATGGCGCCGGACGAAGCGTTCGAGCGAGACAATTGGCGCGCCGCGACCGTCATGCGGATGTCGGTCAGCAGATCGGTCGCAGATCGACCAAGCCGCTGTTGGAAATGTCGCACGAACGTCGCCCGCGACATCCCGCAGAGCGCCGCCAGATCAGGCAGCGTCCACTCGCGTTCGGGCCGCCGGAACAGGGCGGACAGGGCCGGCGCCAGCCTTGGATTCCCGGCCAGCGCAAGAAGCCCGGCAGGAGCCGCCGCCGTCTCGCTGGCGAGCCGCATGGTCAGGGTGAAGAGCGCGGTCGAGAGCCCGTTCAGCATCGCGTGACCGCCAAGGTTCTCCTCCGCCGATTCCACACGCATGAGGTCGACCAGGCTCGCCAGCTGCTCGCGTGTCCCGGTTGCAGGGGCATCCTGTCGACTGGCTTCGGAGCGTGCCACGAAACGCTCGGGAAAATAAGTGCGCACCAGCCTCTCGTGTATGGGCGACAGCAGGAAGCGGCCGCACAGCATGTCCAGCCGCTCGCCGTCTCCCTCATTCTCGTCGATCGGCACCGCCGATCCGAAGCGCTGCCGCATCGGCGACGGCCGCGTGCCGCTGCCATCGTGGAGACTGTGCGCCGCACCGCGCGGAAGAATGAGGATGTCCCCCGCCGACAGGCGCAGCGGCGGGCCTCCCTTCGGATCGTCGACCAGCGCCGTTCCGGCCAGCACGATATGATAGGGAATCTCTCCAGCCTCGGACGGATCAAGCTCCAGCCGCCAAGGTGCGCCAAAAAGGCAGTGATGCTCGATCCGGCCACTCACAGGCATCAGTTCCAGCAGGTGGCTCAGCCAGTCCGCAGCCTCATACATGCCAAGATCCGTGATTTTGATACTCTGGAGCATATTATTGAGCTGTTCCAGAATTAGCAATCTCACTTCTCCACCGTAGACCGTCCTCACCGGCAAGCCAGCCGGCGCCACGGAAAGGATGGTCATCATGTCTCGCATCCACACACCCGACCTCGACAACGCCACGGGAACCACGGCCGAGCTGTTCGGCCAGATCAGGAAGGCCGTCGGCAGCGTCCCGAACACCTATGCGGCAATCGGCTTCCCCGGCCCGGCCGCGTTCAAGGCCGTCCTCGCCGCCGATGCGGTGCTGGCCGCCGGCTCGCTTCCGAAAGCCGACCAGGAGACGATCAAGCTGCTGGTGAGCTCGGTTGCGGGCTGCGACTACTGCGTCGCTGCGCACAGCCTGCTCGGCAAGATGGCTGGCCTGTCGCCCGACGTGCTCCGCCACATCCGCGCAGCCGACCACGTCCGACATCGCCATCTTGAGCTGTCGCACCGTTCGATTGAAGTCCTGCCGAACGGGGTCGTACAGGGTTGGAAACGCCTGCTCGATCTCGACGGTGAGGTCGCCTCGCGCAAGTCGGGAGAAGGCGCCTGTCACCTGACTGATCACCTGTTCCTGCTCTCGAGCGATCCGAGCTCTGCGCTCATCATCCTTCTGCCGTTCGGCTGCCGCCTGGACGCTGGCCTCGCGCGCCTGTCGCTCCAGCCTGTTCTTGGAGATCACGGCATCACGGAAGACGCGGAGCGCTCCCGCGATCTGTCCGATCTCGTCCTGACGATCGCCCACATCGCAGTCGGCAAGCAGGTTGCCGCGAGACAACGACAACAACGTCTCCGTCACCTGCTGCAGCGGCCTTCCGATCCGCTGAACGGTGAACGCCGCCATCGCGCCGATGATGGCGGCCGAGAGCACGGTCCCCAGACCAAGAGCGAGGATCGCCTGATCCATGTCTCGCCGCGCCTGATCGGCGAGAGAGTCCGACTGCGCCGTGATCGCGCGAGTGACCTGCGCGAGGGCGGCGTCGATTACGTTTCGGTGCGTCCTGCTCGCGGCGGCGGCGACTAGATTAACCGCTTCCGGAAGCGATGCCTTGTTGGCGCCGAGATCGAGCTCGGAGGCGATGCCAGGCCGGATCGCGTCGTCGATACGCCGGAGTTGGGAGGCCACCCCACCGGCCAGCGCCGGATCGAGGGCTTGAAGGGTCGCCACCAGCACATGGGAGTGCGTCTTGTAGCCGAGAAGCGATTGCGCCGCCTGTTTCTGCTGGTCGATGGCTCCCGTCAGCAGGAAGCCTCGCACCGAACTTCGGCTCCTCTCGATGTCCGTCTCCACCAGCGCGGCTTCTCTGGTGGCCCGGCTGGCCTCCATGGCACGCCAGTCGATGTCCGCCAGCTTCCACATCTGGAAGCACGTACCGATCGTCATAAGCACGACGAGGAGGCAGACGCCGGAGAACCCGATCAGCATCTTCCTGCTGATTGAGATGGATGACAGGTAAGTCGTATGTATTCGGTGAAGACCGTTGGGTTTGGCACGCGAGGTGCTGAGCGAAGGTCAGGCCGCTTGGGCTAAGGGCTGTTGAGCCTCCTCGCGAAGGCGTTTCCAATGCCAGGGCAGTAGCTCGTGGAGCCGACTTTGCGGATGGTCTGAAATTCGTGCGATGACGTCCCGCAGCCATGCGTGGGGGTCGACGCCGTTGAGGCGGCATGTCTGGATCAACGAATACATAGCCGCCGCCCGTTGCCCGCCGCGATCCGAGCCACAGAAGGTCCAGTTTTTCCGGCCTATGGCAACGGTACGGACGCGTCTTTCTGCCGCGTTGTTCGTCATGCAGATGCGGCCATCATCCACGAAGCGGGCAAAGCTTTCCCAGCGTGACGTCATGTAGTGGATCGCCTTGGCCAGGTCGCTCTTGCGCGACAGCCGTCCATATTGCTGGCGCAGATGCACCCCGAGCTCGGCAACGAGCGGCGCGACGCGGATCTGCCTGAAGGCGCGCCGCTCCTCGGCGCTATGTCCCCAGATCTCGCGCTCGGCCGCAAAGATCGCATCCATGCGCGTCACGACCTCTCGCGCCACCGGTGAGCCGTTGGCTCGGGCCTCTTTGTAGAAGGGACGCCGCGCATGCGCCCAGCACGCAGCCTCCAGGATAGGCCCTGCTTTGCGGCCTGGCACGTACAGGGCGTCATAGCCCGTATAGGCGTCAGCCTGCAGGATCCCCGAAAAGCGCGCCAGTTGCCGCTGTGGATGGGCGCTCGTCCGGTCGCGTGTGTAGTAGAACATGACGCCAGGCGGGTCCTTGCCGCCAAAGGGGCGGTCGTCGCGGAGCGACGCCCAGACCCTCCCGGTTATGGTCTTGCCGGCGGCGATGACGGGAACCGTCGTATCATCGTGGTGGATCCGTGCGCCTGCCACGACATGATCTTCAAGAAGGGGAAGCAGCGGGTTCAGCAACATGGTGGCGTGGCCGACCATGTCGGCGAGCGTCGAGACGCTCAGGTCCATGCCTTCGGCGGCATAGGTCTCGCTCTGGCGGCTGAGCGGCTGATGGAGCCCGAACTTGTTGAAGACGATCATTCCCAGCAGATTGGGGCCGACCGACCCACGCGGAACGGGATGGAAGGGCGCTGGAGGCTGCGTGATCGTCGTGCAGCCTTTGCAGACGAATTTCTCGCGCACAGTCTGCAGGACGATCCACTGTCGCGGGATGACCTCGCGGCTCTCGGTGACCGTCTCGCCAATCTTCTTGAGATCAGGGCTTTGGCAGCATGGGCAGACCTGCGGGCCCGGCACGACGACACGGTGGCGCGGGAGATTGTCGGACAGGGGTTGGCGCGCCGGCCGCTTGCGGGTGAAGGGCGTCACCGGGACGCCGGCCTGTTCTGCCGTCGCGACCGCCAGCTCGGCGGCGAGCTCAT
>BACX01000661.1 GCA_000333335.1 Sphingomonas-like bacterium B12
TCGGCATCGGCCTCCGGCTTGGCGACCGGCGCGGCGGTGGCGACGTCCATGAACGGCTCGCCGAGATCGCGGCTGGCGATGATCGGCTCGCGCGGCGGCGCATCGGGATGCGCGTCGGCCCGGCGGAAGCGTGCGAAGCGCTCGGCCGGCATGCCCGACGGGCGCTCGTCCTCTGGAATCTCGGCGAGGGGATCGACCGGTTCCGGCTCGGGCTTCATCGGCTTGCGCATCGCGACATAGCCCGCCCCGCCCGCAACGACGGCGAGCGCCGCCGCGACGATCGCGCGGCCAGCGGTGCCCATATCGCCGGCGACGGGCACCTGGGCGAAGAGCTGCGCCGGCGCGGAAAGCGCCACGAAACCCGCGGCGGCCCCCAGGCCCACGGCGAGCGGAGTCTCGAACCGCCAGCGGTCGATCGTGCGAAGGATCTGTGTCGTCATGACCTCACGTCCGTGCCTCTCAGGCTCCCGCAGGAACCATAATAGCGGAAACCGTGCTTTTCCGTGCCACTCTTTGGTAAACAGGAAGATAACGTTTCGCGTTCGACGCCCAATCGCGCTCCTCCTCGACGAAGCGGCGGCCGGCCTCGCGGCGGCCCTCCCACTGCGCGCGATCCGCGAAAAGCCCCGCCAGGGCGGCGGCGATCGCGGCCGGATCGTCAGGCGCGAACAGCGTGCCGGTCTCGCCGTCGCGGATCAGCTCGCGGTGGCCGCCGATGTCGGACGCGGCGACGAGACGGCGCTGCGCCATCGCCTCCAGCGGCTTCAGCGGCGTCACCAGATCGGTCAGCCGCATCTTCTTGCGCGGATAGCAGAGTATGTCGATCAGGCTGTAATAGCGCTCCACCTCCGAATGCGGCACGCGGCCGACGAAGTGGATGCGATCCGCCACCGGCGAAGCCTCGGCCTGCGCCTTGAGCGCATCGGCGCGCGGGCCGCCGCCGACCAGCAGCAGGTGCGCCTGGGCACGCGCCGCGACCAGCGCCGGCATCGCGGCGATCAGATCGTCGATGCCCTCATAATCGTAGAAGGAGCCGATGAAGCCGACGACTTCGGCTCCATCCAGTCCGAGCTTGGTGCGCAACGCCTCGTCGGGCGGTGGCGGATCGCCGAACAGGCCGAGATCGACGCCGTTGGGCGACACCATGATCTTGTCCGCCGCTATGCCACGCGCGATCAGATCGCCGCGCAGCCCCTCGCAGATCACCGCGACGGCATCGGCCTTCCGCACCGCCCACGTCTCCAGTGCCCTGGTCGCGCGGTAGCGGAGCGATCCTTCGGTGCCCGTGCCGTTGCCGACCGCCGCATCCTCCCAGAAGGCCCGGATCTCGTAGACCAGCGGCAGACCGAGCCGCTTCGCCGCGACACGCGCGGCGAGCGCGGTCAGCACCGGCGAGTGGGCGTGCAGCACGTCCGGCCGGAATTGCTCGGCCGCCTGCAGGATCGCATGGCTGAAGGCGCGGACCTCGCGGATTTCGGACAGCACCGGTTTGCTCTCGGGCGTGTTCCCGCCCCGGAAGAAGCGCAGACCGTCATGCTCTTCCCACGCGCCTTCGTGCGCGTCGGCCTGCCGCATGTGCCGCGCACCGGTGACGCCCGCCACCTCCAGCCCCAGCGCCGCCTGCGCCTTCAGGATCGCGCGCGTGCGGAAGGTGTAGCCGCTGTGCAGGGGCAGCGAGTGATCGAGGATGTGAAGGATCCGCATCATGAGTCCCACTTGTCCCGATGCGGGACGTTCGGGACGCTCATGGCATGGGGAGACTTAACGCCCCGTTATGCGCCCCTTCAGCGCCGGACCGGCACCTCGCCGATCTTTTGGCCGATGCGGTTGTAGCGCAGCCGGGTGCCGGCGGGCGGCAAGCCCGGCTGGCTCTGCGGCGCTCTCCAGCCGATAATCGGCACGGTCGTACCGGTGATCGGATCATAGGCCATGCCCGGCGGCACCTTGCCGTCCTTTGCGACGGACGCAGCGGGCGGCGCATCGGGCACCAGTACGGGCGCCTGGATGCTGAGCAGCAGGGCGACGATCGGAACGGCCATGGCCTTCCCATACACCTTCGCCGGACGATGGGCCATGCGCCCCGACAGGTTTAACGTCACATCAACCGGAGCGCGCTAGGTCCGGTCCGGCAGGTTTCGCAGCGCGGGCAAGGGTGACAGGGCGATGATCGACACATTCGCGCTCGCGCTCGCCCACGCGCTGCTGGCGCTCACCGCCTGGCGGCTGTTCAAGCGCAAGGACCTCGACAACGACGGCGGCGACAGGACGGTCGTGTGGGGGCAGAAGCCCGATGCATGATCTTGCCCTGGTGGGCTTCATCGGCGCGCTGATCCTGCTGGGCTTTCGCAAGCCCTTCATCTTCGTGCTCGGCTACGCCTATGTCGACATCGTGTCGCCGCAGCGGCTGTCCTACTACATGCTCAATGCGATCCCGGTGTCGCTGATCTTCTTCGTGCTGGCGCTGGGCGGGTTCCTTGCGATGGACGACAAGAAGGGCACGCGGCTCGCCGGGCGGCAGGTGCTGCTGATCCTGCTGCTGCTCTGGTGCGGCTACACCACCTTCACCGCCGATTTCCCCGCCGAGGCGGCCGAGAAATGGGCATGGGTGTGGAAGGCTCTGGTCTTCGCGATCTTCCTGCCCTTCACGCTGCGCACGCGGCTACGCATCGAGGGGCTGCTGCTGTTCATGGTACTCTCCGCCTCGTCGATCATCGTGACGGGCGGGATCAAGACGATGATCGGCGGCGGCGGATACGGCACGCTGAACCTCGGCCTGTCCGACAACAGCGGGCTGTACGAGGGTTCGACCATCTCGACGGTGGCGATCGCGATCATCCCGACCATCCTGTTCCTCGCCAGATACGGCACCGTCTTCCCGCGCGACTGGAAGGTACGGCTCTATTCGATCGCGCTTGTGTTCGCCTGCCTGCTGATCCCGATCGGCACCGTCACGCGCACCGGCCTGATCTGCATCGGCCTCGTCGCGATCCTTGGCCTGCGCGATTCGAACCGGCGTTTCCTATACCTTGCCGGCATGGGGCTGGCGCTGGTGGTGGCGATCCCCTTCCTGCCGGCGAGCTATACCCAGCGGATGCACACCATCCAGGGCTATCAGGCGGACGAATCGGCCTCGACCCGCGTCGCGGTATGGGGATGGACGTGGAATTACGTGCAGGATCATCCGGCGGGCGGCGGCTTCAACGCCTATCTCGGCAACCACATCAAGATCGAGCTGAAGGACCAGCGCGGCCAGCCGATCAACAACCAGGTGGAATATGACAAGGCGCGCGCCTTCCACTCCGCTTATTTCGAGATGCTGGGCGAACAGGGCTTTCCGGGCTTCTTCATGTGGGCGGCGCTCCACCTCGGCAGCCTGATCCGGCTGGAGATGCTGCGGCGGCGCTTCCGCAAGGCCACGCAAGAGGATGAGCAGTGGATCGCGCCGCTGGCGACCGCGCTCCAGCACGGGCACATCATCTATCTGGTCGGATCGCTGTTCATCGGCATCGCCTTCCAGCCCTTCGTCTACATGATGATCGCGAGCGAAATCGGCCTCGACAGCTATGTGAAGCGCACCCGCCCGCTGAAGGCGAAGCCGCCGATGGGGCAGACCGCGCAGACGATGCAGGCGGTTCCCGCGTGAACCGGCCGGAACTGCGGCCGCTCACCTCGATCCGTGGCCTCTTCGCCTGGGCGGTAGTGCTCTACCATATCCGCCTGGCCTGCCTCGGCTGGCTGCCGCTGCCGGTGATCCATGTCCTCGCCAAGGGCTATCTGGCGGTGGACGTGTTCTTCCTGCTCTCGGGCTTCGTGATCTGGTTGAACTATGGCGAGCGGCTGCGCGGAAGGCGCGCGGTGGCGGACTTCCTCGTGCGGCGCGTCGCGCGGATCTGGCCGCTGCACGCCGCGATGCTGCTGTTCGCGCTGGCGCTGGCCGGGCTGCTGCTGGCGACGGGGCGGCCGGCATGGAACTTCCCCTTCGCCGAACTGCCGCTCCACGTCGCGCTGGTGCAGAATTGGGGCTTCACCCGTGCGCTCAGCTGGAACGACCCGGCCTGGTCGATCAGTTGCGAATGGGCCGCCTACCTGCTGCTGCCGATCGCGACGCTGGCGGTACCGGCGCGCCGTCTGCCGACTGTGGCGCTGGCGGGCGCGGCGCTCGCGCCGCTGATCGTGCTGTTCGCGATCCTGCACGCGACCGGCAATCCGACGCTCGGCGCCGACATCCCCCGCTACGGCCTGCTGCGCTGCCTCGCCGAATTCGCCTGCGGGGCGATGGTCTGCGCGCTCTGGAAGCGATGGCGGGGCGATCCCCGCGCCGGAATCGGCTGCGCGATCGCGGGCGTGGCAGCACTCGCCGCCTGGGCGTTCGGCGCGCCGGAGACGATCGCCTTCCCCTTCGCCTCGGCGACGTTGCTGCTGGCCCTCGCGCTTGGCGCGGAACGGTCGCGACATCCGCTTTCGGGCCGCGCGATCCACTGGCTCGGCGAGATCAGCTACGCGACCTACCTGTCGCACTTCCTGCTCTTCTTCGCGGTGAAGCTGGTGCTGGTGAGGGACGAGCACGACGCCCCGCCCTGGGTGATCGCGCTCTACCTGCTACTGGTGCTGGCGGCATCCGCGGCACTATACCACGGCGTCGAGCGACCGGCGCAGCGGTGGATGCTCAGGCGCTGGAAACAGCGCACCGTTCGTCGCGAACCTGCCGCGCCGCTGAGAGGGCACGCCTAGCCGCCGTTCGGAACCCTGCCGCGCGCCGTCGCGTTGGCCGGACATGGCAAACCCCAAGCTCACCCCCCGCCTCGTCTATGTCGACGATGACCTGCCCGGCATCACCCGCAAGCGCGCCGGCAAGGGCTGGGCCTATCACGACGCGCATGGCGAGCGGATCACCGATCGCGACGAGATCGACCGGCTGAACGCGGTCGGGATGCCGCCGGCCTATAAGGATTGCTGGTTCTGCCCATCCTGCGACGGCCACATCCAGGCGATCGGATATGACGACAAGGGGCGGAAGCAATATCGCTACCACCCCGATTTCCGCGCGCGGCAGGAGGCCGAGAAGTACGCCGGCTGCGCCGATTTCGGCCGGATGCTGCCGCTGATCCGCCGGCAGGTGGAGAGCGACCTCGCGCACCGCAGGCTCGACAAGCGCACCGCCGTCGCCGCCGTGGTGCGGCTGCTCGATCTCGGCCACGTCCGCGTCGGCAACGAGACCTACGCCAAGGAGAACGGCTCGTTCGGCGCCACGACGTTGCGCACCCGCCACGCCGCCGTGCGCGGGGCCAAGCTGCGCCTTTGCTACAAGGGCAAGTCCGGCAAGATGCAGGAGCTGACGATCGAGGACCGCCGCCTCTCTACCATCGTCAAGCGCTGCCAAGATCTGCCCGGCCAGCAGCTCTTCCAGTATCTCGACGACGAGGGCGAACGCCGCGCCGTCACCTCCACCGACGTCAACGACTATATCCGCGAGGCGACCGGCGGCGAGTTCACCGCCAAGCATTTCCGCACCTGGGCGGCGAGCGTGATCGCCTATCGCGCGATCGTGGAAGCCGGCGCCGACGGCATCGGCATCAAGGCGATGCTGGAACCGGTGGCAGCAGCGCTCGGCAACACGCCCGCGATCAGCCGCAAGTCCTATGTCCACCCGGCGCTGTGCGAACTGGCCAAGGCGGGTGGCCTGAAGGGCGGGGCGCCGGTAAGGCTGCCCCGCACCACCCGCTGGCTCGATCCCGCCGAGCGAGGATTGATCGCCTTCCTCGACGCCCTGTCCAAGACCCCGAAGCGAAAGGCAGCTTGATGGCCAACGCCAAGGTCAACGTTCCCGACCACGTTTTCACACCCCCGCAGGATCTCGCCGGCCAGGGCCAGGCGCTGGTGACCGAAACCGCCACCTGGCTGCAGGCCAATTCGCTGCGCATCGTCATCGCGCTGGCGATCGGCGTCGTGATCGTCGCGGTGCTGCTCGCCGCGCAGAAATTCCTCCAGCGGCTCTGCCGCGAGAAGGAGGCGCTGGTCAGCTGGCGCACCATCGTCGGCCGGATGGCGGCCAAGACGAGCTTCTGGTTCCTCGTCATCGTCGCCGCGCGGCTTGTGGATGGCTATGCCGACGCGCCGCCGCTGCTCGACAAGACGATCGGCTTCCTGTTCACCATCGGCCTCACCTTCCAGGCGGCGGTGTGGGCGCGCGAGCTGGCGCTGGGCTTCATCGAGCATCGCGCCGGACTGGGCGATGCCGAGCATGTCAGTTCGCTCGGATCGGCGATGGGGATCATCCGCTTCCTCGTCACCTTCACCCTGTTCGCGATCGCGCTGGTGCTGGTGCTGGGCAATCTCGGCGTCAACGTCGCGGGTCTGGTCGCCGGCCTCGGCATCGGCGGCATCGCCATCGGTCTGGCCGCGCAGGGCATCTTCGCGGACCTGTTCGCCGGCCTCTCGATCCTGTTCGACCGGCCGTTCCGCGTCGGCGACAATATCAGCTTCGGATCGAGCAGCGGCACGGTGGTGGCGATCGGCATGAAATCCACCCGCATCCGCGCCTATACCGGTGAGCTGCGCGTGATCTCGAACAAGAAGCTGACCGACAACGAGATCCTCAACGTGTCGGGCCGCGATCACATCCGCATCGCCTTCACGCTGAGCGTCACGTACGAGACCAAGCCCGATACGCTGGCGCGTATCCCCGCCATCCTGCGTGAGCTGGGCGAGGCGGAGGACGTGAAGGTGGCGCGCGCCAGCTTCGACGATTTCGGCGCAAGCTCGCTCGATTTCGCCTTCCAGTTCGATACGCCGGGCAACGACTGGCCGGCGACGCACGCGGTGCGCGACCGGATCATGGTGCGGATCATGGAGCGATTCGCCGCCGAGGGCATCGGCCTCGCCTACCCCACCCAGACGACCTACACCGCCGCACCCGACGGGACGCTGATCATGCCCTATGCGGAAGGCAAGTCCGCCTGAACGAAGAGGTCTGCACGCTCTGCCACCGCCCGCTCGGCCGTCGGGTCGAGTGGCACCACGTCATCCCCAAGAGCCAGGGCGGGCGCGAGACGGTGCCGCTGCATCCGATCTGCCACCGCGCGATCCATGCGATGGCGAGCAACAAGCAACTCGCGCGGCGTTATCCGACGCTAGAGGCATTGCGGGCGACTCCGGAAATGGCGCGGTTCCTCACATGGATCGCGAACAAACCACCCGATTTCCACGCGCCGACCAGGACGGGACGGTGATCACCCCCACAGCGTCCCCTGCGCGTTGAACATCCGGCCGCGTTCGAACCGGAAACCGTCGGGCCGGTCGCGCGCGAGCAGCAGCGGGCCGTCGAGATCGACCCACTCCGCCCCCTGTGCGGCGAGGAAGGCGGGCGCGACGCCCAGCGAAGTGGACAACATGCAGCCGACCATCAGCTTCATCCCCGCCGCCCGCGCATCGCGGCACAGAGCGAGCGACTCGGTCAGCCCGCCGGCCTTGTCGAGCTTGACGTTCACCGCCTGGTAGCGGCCGATGCAGCGCTCCAGATCGGCGCGATCCTGGCAGCTTTCGTCGGCGCAGAGCGGGATCGGCGAGACCAACCCGTCGAGCAGATGGTCCTCGCCCGCCTTCACCGGCTGTTCGATCAGCTCGACGCCGTAGGGCATCAGCGCCTCCGCCTCGGCGACGATGTCGCGCCCTGTCCACGCCTCGTTGGCATCGACCACCAGCCGCGCCTCGGGCGCGCCGCGCCGCACCGCCGCGACGCGATCGGTATCGCCCTCGCCCGCCAGCTTGAGTTTGAGCAAGGGGTATTTGCCGGCGGTGGCGCGTGCGGCGGCCTCCATCACCTCCGGATCGGCCAACGAGATCGTGTAGGCGGTGACGACCGGCTTCGGCTCCTCCAGCTGCGCGAGCCGCCAGACCGGGATGCCGCAGCGCTTGGCGTCCAGCTCCCACAAGGCGGTGTCGATCGCGTTGCGCGCGGCGCCGCGTGGCATCAGCGTGAGCAGGTCGGCACGGCTGGCGCCGTCCGCGATCGCGCCGGTCATGTCGAGGATCTGGTCGCGCACGCTCTCGGCGGTCTCGCCATGATAATAGATGGCCGTCGCCTCGCCGCGCCCGCGCCATTCCCCCTCGGCGACGGTGGCGACCACGACATCCACCTCGGTCTTGGCGCCGCGGGAGATGACGAAGGCGCCGGCGGTGGGCCAGCGCTCGATCCGCGCCGCAAGGCGCACGGGAACGGACATAGCTTTCTCTCAGGTCGTGGTCAGGCCATCGCCCGTGCCATCGGACGGCGGCGCGGGCAATGGCCGGGGGGTGGATGCGGGCCAGTAGGGCTTGGGCATGATCCGCGCCGCACGATCGAAGGCGGCGCGCACGTCGGCACGGCCGAGCAGGCGCGCCCACAGTCCGCGCAGCCTCGACGGGGGATGCGGCAGCAGCGCACCGTCGGGCTGGAACTGATCGGCGAGACGATCCGCCCCCTCGCCCGTCGCCAGAGTGGCGATCGCGATCGCCGCCGCCTCGTCATCGCGGCCGGCGCAGAGCAGGCCCTCGATCGCGGCGGCCTGATTGTCTTTCGCCGATGCCTTGAGCACGTCGCCCGCCGCCTTCGCCTCGGCGGCGCGGCCAAGGCCGGTCAGCGCGCAGACCCGGTTGCGCTGCAGCCAGGCGAGACCGAAGGGCGAGAGATAGGCCGATTGCGCCGCACCCGCCTGCGCCACCGCCAGCTCCTCGTCATACCGGCCCGATTGATCGAGCAATTCGGCGAGCGTGATCAGCGCGCCGGCCGCCTCGGGGTTGGTCTTGAAGTCGGTACGGGCGAAGGGGCGCAGCCGGTCTAGCGCACGATCCCGCTCGCCCGCCGCCGCCAGCGCCGTCGCGTCGGCGAGCACGAGGCTGACCTGCTGTTCGCTCATGTGCGGGGCGATCGCGGTCGCACCCGCGACGCTCGCCACGTCGTCGAACCGGCCGAGGACGAGAAAGGCCTGCGCCGCATCGAGCTGCGCCTGCGGATCCTGCGGGGCGACAGCATAGCCATCGAGCGCGGTGCGCGCGTAACGGTCGATCGCCCGTCCGCCGGCGGGGCCGATCTTCGCCTCGATATCCGGCCAGAGCGCGGCGTAGCGATGCTCGATCGCCATCTGCCACAGCAGGGCCGGCCGATCGATCCGGCCGAGCAATTGGCGCGCATCGTCCTCGGCCTTCTGGTCGAGCAACGCACCGACGCCATCGGCGGCGACCGATTGCGAAAGCTCGGGCTGGTCGGCCGGATCCCAGTCTGCGAGCGCGAGGCTGAGCGCCACGCGGTCGCGCCGCTGGGTATCGCCCGCGATGGTGAGCTTCTGCGCCAGCGCCTGCCAGAGATCGCCCGGCATCAGCGCCAGCGCCTTCGATCGGCTGTCCGCGATCGCGCCGAGATTGTCCGCCGCCTGGGCGTAGCGGCCCGCATCGAGATCGGCGAACACCTCGTAGCCCAGCACCACCGGATTGGTCGGCGAGACCTGCTTCAGCTCCGCCAGCACGGCCGGCGACTCGGCCGATCGCCCGACGGTGGAGAGGCACGGCAGGCGCAGCAGCTGGGCGGCGAAGCGGGTCGGCGTGCCCGCGCCCGCCTGCCCCGCCACCACCGGATCGAGCAGGCCGAGCACCGCCTTGCAGTCACCGGCCTGCGCCAGCGTCGCCGCGCGCGCGATCACCGCGTCGCCCACGATCCGGGGCTTGGGCGACGCCAGCGGCGTGCGCGGAAGCGCCGCCTGCGCGGGCAAGGCGAGGAACGCGGCGCCTACGCCCATCGCCATCGCGCCGATCAGCAGGCGCAACGGGCGTTCAGGCGCCATGCTCCACGATCCAGCTCTCCATCACCGGCGCGATCACCTCGCGCCAGCGGCGGCCGTTGAAGATGCCGTAATGGCCCACCTTCTCGGCGAGCAGATACTTCTTCTTCGCGTCCGGCAGATTCTTGGAGATGGTGAGCGCCGCCTTGGTCTGGCCGACGCCGGAGATGTCGTCCCGCTCGCCCTCGACCGCGAGGATCGCGGTGTCGGTGATCGCGCCCGGATCGACCTTGCGGCCGCGATGCAGCAGCTGGCCCTTCGGCAGCTTGTGCTGCTGGAACACGTCGACGATCGTCTGGATGTAGAATTCCTCGGTCATGTCGCAGACCGAACGATATTCCTCGTAGAAGGCCTTGGTGGAATCGGCCGATTCCTCGTCGCCCTGCACCAGATGCGTGAACATCTTGTAGTGGCTCATCAGGTGGTTGCCGAGGTTCATCGCCATGAAGCCGGTGAGCTGCAGGAAGCCCGGATACACCTTCCGCCCCGCGCCCGGATAGAAGAAGGGCACGGTAGCGATCACGTTCTGCTGGAACCACGCCAGCGGACGCTGGGTGGCGACGGTGTTCACCGCCGTCGGCGCCTTGCGGGTGTCGATCGGCCCGCCCATCATGGTGAGCGTCGCCGGGCGGCACGGATGCTTGTCCGCATTCATCACGCAGGTGGCGGCATAGACCGGCACCGACGGCTGGCAGACCGCCAGCACATGCGTGTTCGGACCGATATGCGCCAGGAAATCGATGACGTAATCGATATAGTCGTCGAGGTCGAAGCGGCCGTCTTCCAGCGACACGTACTTCGCGTCGCGCCAGTCGGTGATGTAGACGTCATGGCCGGGCAGCATCCGCTCCACCGTACCACGCAGCAGCGTGGCGAAGTGACCGGACATCGGGGCGACGATCAGCAGCTTGGGCTGTCTCTCGACGCCGTCCTTGCGGAACCGCTTGAGCTGGCCGAACGGCTTGCGGAGCACGATCTCCTCGAACACCGTGACGTCCTTGCCGTCCACCTTCGCGGTCTCGAAGCCGAAGCCCGGCTTGCCGCGCGGCTGCGATGCGTGCGCGAAAACGTCGAGGCCGGAGGCGATCATCGGGCCGAAACCGGTCTGGCCGAGCGGATTGGCGGGATTCTGCAGCCACTCCGCGCCCATGTTGGCCATCAGGCTCGCGCCCGACAGCCAGGAACGCTGGAGTTCATAGGCATCGTACAGCAATTCGATCTCCTCAGGCGCCAGCGGATCACGCTAGCAGCAAAATCTTTGCGCCCTTCTAACGCAGGACGGCGCCTTCGCGCTTGCAAAATAGGTATCCGGAACGCCGCTATCCACAGTTCTTTCGGTCAGGGCGATCGAGCGCGCAACTTTCTTGCGATTGAGCGGCGGCGGGGCCGGTGCTAACCCGCCGCCATGGCCCGCGCCCCCGTCAAAGCCGCCCCGCCCACAGACCCCCAGGAGCGCAAGCTCGGCAACCTGCGCCTCGTATGGGCGCGGGCGCTGCGCTACCCCGGCCATATCGCCGCCGCGTTCGTGGCGCTCTGCGTATCCTCGGCGGCGACGCTGGGCATACCTTATGGCCTGAAGCGGGTGATCGACCGGGGGTTCTCGGCCGGCGTCGATCCGCACGGCGTCACCGTGTCGTTCCATTATCTGCTGATGATCGTGGTGGTGCTGGCGCTGGCGACGGCTTCACGCTTCTGGTTCGTGTCCTGGCTCGGCGAGCGCGTGGTGGCGGACCTGCGGGTCGAGGTGCAGGAAAATCTGCTGACGCTCTCGCCGCGCTTCTTCGAGGAGAACCGTCCGTCCGAGATCGCGTCGCGCCTCACCTCGGACACCGGGCTGATCGAGCAGGTGGTGGGCACCACCATCTCGGTCGCGCTGCGGTCCAGCTTCACCATGGTCGGCGGCGTGGTGTTCCTGTTCACGCTGTCGGTGAAGCTCGCCGTCATGATGATCGTCGGCCTCCCGCTGGTGCTGCTGCCGGTGATCCTGATGTCGCGCCGTGTGCGTGCGCTTTCGCGCGGTTCGCAGGATCGTATCGCGGAGGTCGGCTCGCTCGCCACCGAGACGCTCGGCGCGATGAAGATCGTGCAAGCCTTCAACCAGGAAGGCCGTGAGGCCGGCCGTTTCCGCGACGCGGCGGAGGCCGTATTCGCCGCCGGCAAGAAACGCATCGCGGTGCGCGCGACCACCACCGCGCTGGTCATGGGCCTGTTCTTCGGCGCGATCGTGCTGATCCTGTGGGAAGGCGCACTGGACGTCGCGAGCGGGCGGATGTCCGGCGGCGCGATCACCGCCTTCATCGCCACCTGCGGCATCGTCGCGGGCGCCTTCGGATCGCTCGCCGAAGTCTATGGAGACCTGCTGCGCGGTGCCGGCGCGGCGAGCCGCCTGTCCGAGCTCCTGTCCGAGCGCGCCGAGATCCGCGCGCCCGCCCATCCGCGCGCGCTGCCCGAACTGGCTTTGGGCCACCTCCGCTTCGAGGACGTCACCTTCCAGTATCCGACCCGGCCGGACGTGTCGGCGCTCGCCGGCTTCTCGCTCGACGTGCCGCCGGGGCAGACGGTGGCGGTGGTCGGCCCGTCGGGCGCCGGCAAGTCCACCCTGCTCCAGCTCGCCCAGCGTTTCTACGATCCGCAGGGCGGCCGGCTGCTGCTCGACGGCGTGCCGCTGGTCGACGCCGATCCCGGCGACATCCGCCGCCGCATCGCGATGGTGCCGCAGGATACGGTGATCTTCGGCGCGTCCGCCCGCGACAACCTGCGCTACGGCCGCTGGGATGCCGACGACGAGGAATTGTGGACGGCGGCCGAGGCGGCCAATGCGGCGGGCTTCCTGAAGGCGCTGCCCGAGGGACTGGACACCTTCCTCGGCGAAGGCGGCGCACGCCTCTCAGGCGGCCAGCGCCAGCGCGTCGCGATCGCGCGTGCCCTGTTGCGCGACGCCCCGCTATTGCTGCTCGACGAGGCGACCTCCGCGCTCGATGCCGAGAGCGAGCGGCTGGTGCAGGACGCGCTGGAGCGGCTGATGAACGGCCGCACCACGATGGTGATCGCCCACCGACTCGCCACCGTCCGCTCGGCCGATCGCATCGTCGTGATGGAGGCCGGCCGCATCGTCGAGCAGGGCACCCATGACGAGCTGTTCGCCGGCTCCGGCCTCTACGCCCGCCTCGCCAAGCTCCAGTTCGACGCGGTGGCGTAAATCGCGTTCGGATCGCTTCGTCGCATCATGGATAAGAGTTATTAACCATCATCGGCGACAAGGCCTTCAGATTTGGAGGCCGCGATGAGTAACGATTACGCGATGACCATGATCGACCGGATGCTGTCCCGTGGCGCCCACGGCAAGGCATCGAACGACCCGATCGACCCGGCGCTGCGCGCCACCGTCAACCGGCTGGTCGGCGAACTGCGCTCGATCGAATTCCGCCGCGCGGCGCGCTGACGCCGACACGGCTTACCCGCAGCGAGGCTTGAAAGGGCGGTGGCGATGCGCCACCTCCCTGACATGATCGCCACCCGCCTCGCCGCCCGTGCCTTGATCCGCTTGTCCGGCGAGGATGTCGCCGGCTTCCTGCAGGGCCTCGTCACCAACGACACGCGCGTGCTGGCGGAAGGGCGGCCGGTCTGGGCCGCTTTGTTGACCGCGCAGGGCAAGGCGCAGTGGGATTTCCTGCTGTGGCCCGACAACGCCGACATTCTCGTCGATTGCGAGGCGACGCAGGCCGAGGCGCTGGCGAAGCGCCTCACCATGTATCGCCTGCGCCGCCCGATCACCATCGCGCGCGATGAGTCGCTGGCCGTCCACTGGCGCCCCGACGTCGACGATGCGGGCGACCTGACCAGCTTCGCCGATCCGCGCCTGCCCGGTCTCGGCTGCCGCTGGCTGGCACCCGCGATCGACAACGAGACCGCCGATCTCGCCTGGCGGACATGGCGGCTGGGCCATGGCGTGCCCGAGGGGGTCGACGAACTCGGCACCGACAAGACCCTGTGGCTGGAGGCCAACGCCGTCGAGCTGCACGGCGTCAGCTTCACCAAGGGCTGCTATGTGGGCCAGGAGAATACCGCGCGGATGAACTGGCGGCAGAAGGTCAATCGCCGGCTGGTCGTCTGCGAGGTGGAGGCCGATCCCGGCGAGGCCGCGCGCGCATGGTATCCCGATCTCGGCCTGGCGGTGGCGCCTGTCCGCGTCGAGCATCTGCGCGCCGGCCACGCCGTGAAGCTGGGCGACGCCGAAGCGCGACCGATCGTGCCGGCGTGGCTGGCGGAGGCGATCGCCGAGGAGCAGCCGGCATGAGCGACCAGCCGCGCAGCCTGCCGCCGAGCCGCAGCGCGGCGCAGGGCGGCGTCGGCGTGATCTTCGTCACCGGCGCCTTCGCCATCGTCACCGCCGCTGCGGTGCTGCTACTCGCGCGCAGCTACGGTTTCCGGATGGAGCCGATCGACTGGGTACTGCTCGGCTTCGTGCTGGTGCTGACGATCGGCGGCGGCATCGCGCTCATCCGCTTCGTGCACGCCAACCCGCAAGGGATCGGCGAAGCACGCTTCGACACGCGCAACTGCGACGAGGACTGATCTCAGCCCGCCGCCGCCTTCTCGAGCGCGGCGACATCCAGCTTCACCATCGTGACCATCGCGTCGAAGGCGCGCTTCGCCACCGCCGGATCGGGATCGGCGAGCAGGCGGGGCATGATCTCCGGCACGATCTGCCAGGGCACGCCCCAGCGATCGCGCAGCCAGCCGCACATGATCTCCTGCCCGCCATCGGCGGTCAGCCCGCTCCACAGGCGATCCACCTCCGCCTGATCGGCGCAATCGACCGAGATCGATGCCGCATTGCCGTAATTTTCAGGTTTTCCGCCGTTGAGCGCCTGGAAGCCTTGTCCGCCCAGCGTGAACTGGATCATGATCACCTCGCCCGCCTCGCCGCCCGGCCAGGGGGCCGGGGCACGCTGGATGTGATCGATCCGCGAATCGGGCACGAGCGATACGTAGAGGCGCACCGCCTCCTCCGCATCCGTCCCGAACCAGAGGCAGGTGCTCACCTTCGGCATGTCCACTCTCCCGTTTTTGGACGAGTCGGCCAAGCGATGCCGCTGGCCGCTCGCGGAGTGGAGGATGCCCCGCCCGGCCCGGCGGCTCAACCTCGGATACGCGAAGGGCGGGGCGCGGAGATCTTCCGCACCCTGCCCCTCGATCGGGCCAGCGATGCCGGCAGGCTTATGCGGCCAGCTTGCGCAGCACGTACTGGAGGATGCCGCCGTTGAGGAAATATTCGAGCTCGTTGACGGTATCGATCCGGCATTTGGTCTCGAACGTCTCCTTCGAACCGTCGGCGCGGGTCATCTCGACCGTCACGCCCTGGCGCGGGCGGAGATCCGCGACGCCGGTGATGGTGAAGGTCTCGCTGCCGTCGAGCTTGAGCGTCTTGCGGTCGACGCCATCGGCGAACTGCAGCGGCAGCACGCCCATGCCGACCAGGTTCGAACGGTGGATGCGCTCAAAGCTCTCGACGATCACGGCGCGCACGCCGAGCAGGGTCGTGCCCTTCGCCGCCCAGTCGCGCGACGAGCCGGTGCCGTACTCCTTGCCGCCGATCACGACGAGCGGCGTCCCTTCCGCCTTGTACTTCATCGCGGCGTCGTAGATCGCCTCGACGTCGCCGGTGGGAACGTATTTGGTCACGCCGCCCTCGATGCCGGGCGTCATCTCGTTCTTGATGCGGATGTTGGCGAAGGTGCCGCGCATCATCACTTCATGGTTGCCGCGGCGCGAGCCGTAGCTGTTGAAGTCCGCCTTCGAGACCTGATGCTCGGAAAGGTAGCGGCCGCCGGGGCTGTCCGCCTTGATCGATCCGGCCGGAGAGATGTGGTCGGTGGTGATCGAGTCGGCGAAGATCGCCAGCGGACGCGCGTCGATGATGTCGGTGACGGGCGCCGGCGTCATGCTCATGCCCTCGAAATAGGGCGGGTTGGCGACGTAGGTGCTGCTCGGGTTCCAGCTGTAGGTGTCCGATCCGGTCACGCTGATCGCCTGCCACTTCTCGTCGCCGGTGAAGACGTGCGCATAGCGGCTGGTGAACATGTCGCGATCGATATTGGCGTCGATCGCCGCGCGGACCTCGGCGTTGGTCGGCCAGATGTCCTTGAGGAACACGTCCTTGCCGTCGGTCGACTGGCCGATCGGGGTGGTGGTGAAGTCCTCGGTCACCGGCCCTGAGC
>BACX01000660.1 GCA_000333335.1 Sphingomonas-like bacterium B12
GCATGAATGTCGGCCCTGACACCGTCGGCTGGGCAGAGGGCGAAACGCTCGTGTTCGACGACACATACGAACATGAAGTGTGGAACGATACGGACAACACGCGCATCGTGCTGCTGGTGCAATTCGAACGCCCGCTGCGTCAGCCGGGCAGGCTGATCGCCGATCTCTTCCTTGGTGGAATTCGACGCTCCGCTTTCGTCAAGGAAGCGCAGGACAATATCGCGCTCTGGGAACAAAGCATCCGCAAGGTGGAAGCAGCGGCGAATCGCTAATATGGTCGATACTCTCGTTATCGATTTCAGTTCCTTCCAATATCCAAAATTAACTTGACACTACATTGCCATTAATCCGAAATTCATTACCTCGGATCCGATTTCAACTCACCGCTAATTATGATCTTCTCGCCGCAGACGATGAGACTCTTTACGCTGGCGGAAGGTTGGAACGTGCATGAGCTACGACCAGACCATGCTTCGCCTGGGCTCGACTGCGATCGCCGCTGTCCTGGCCCTTTCCGCCACCCCCGCGTTCGCGCAGAGCAGCGATCCAGCCGCCGCGCCGGCACCGGTCACGATCACCCCGCCGGCAGCCCCGGCCGTGACGGCCGCCCCCAGTGCGGCGCCTGCTGCGACGCCGGCCCCGGCCGCCGCAACGGACACCGCCAGCCCGATGGCGTCGGCTCCGGTCGCGGCACCGTCGCCCGCGCCGATGGCGACGCAATCGACGCCGGTGGTACATGTCGCCGACGACAGCGCCGACGCATCCGACACCCCGGCCGCCAAGTCTGCGCCGAAAGCTGCTGCCCATCGCACCACCCCGAAGACCGAGGCGCCCCTGAAGGCTGCGGAACCCGCGCCTGCGTCCACTCCGGTGACGACGCCGAAGACGCTCGCCCCGGTCGCGGCCGTGTCGCCGATGCCGGTCACCCAGCCCGCCCCGGCGGCGCCGAAGGCGACCGCTCCGGCACCCGTCGCGCAGGGTAATGAGGACGAGACGCTGATGATCGCAGGCGCCGGTGGCCTCGGCATCCTCCTGCTCGCCGGCGGCGGCTATGCACTGATGCGCCGCAAGCGCCGTGAGGACGAGGAAGAGATGTCGTATGCCTACGAGCCGGAAGCGACCGCGACGGCCGAACCGGCCGCGATGGCGCCCATCGCCGTTGCGCCGACGCCCGCCCCGGTCGTCCCGATGTCGGCGCCCGTCGCCAGCGAACCTCTGCCCGAGGGCTTCGACGTCTCGCATTACGGCCGCCATGCGCAGGCCGCCTTCCGTGGCCCGACGCCCGACAATCCCTCACTGTCGCTGAAGACGCGCCTGAAGCGCGCCGCCTTCTTCGACCGGCGCGAGCGGGGCGCAGCCGAGTCTGGCGCGATGTCGAAGCCCGAGATGGCGCCCGCGGTGGCGAAGGCCGAACAACCGCAGACGATCACTCGCCCGGCGCCGGCCGAGCAGGTCGTCTACCGGCCGCAGCGCGTGACGAAGAGCGGCTTCCGCCCGGCTTTCAGCACTTCGCGCAGCTGATACGGTTTCCAACTGACGCCAACGCCGCTCCGCTCCGCGCGGGGCGGCGTTTCGCTTTTCGGTGGACGAAGGCTTGCGTACCGGCCGCATCGGCCCCAAGTGGGCGCCATGCTCATCGAGACCGAAACGACGCCCAATCCGTCGACGCTCAAGTTCCTGCCCGGTCAGGTCGTGATGGACGCGGGCACCCGCGATTTCGCTGACCCCGAAGAGGCGGAGGCATCGCCGCTGGCGGAGGCGCTGTTCTCGCTCGGCGATGTCGAAGGCGTGTTCTTCGGCCGCGATTTCATCTCGGTCACGATCGGTGCCGGTGGCGATTGGCGCGATGCCAAGCCGCAGGTGCTGGGCGTGCTGCTCGATCATTTCGCCGGCGGCGCACCGCTGTTCCGCGCATCCGCGAACAACGGTATCGACGTCGCGGCCGATGAGGAATTGTCCTCCGATCCCGAAGATGCCGACATCGTCGACCAGATCAAGGATCTGATTGATACGCGCGTCCGCCCCGCCGTTGCGCGGGATGGCGGCGACATCGTTTATCGCGGTTTCCAGAAGGGCACGGTGTTCCTCGCGATGCACGGCGCCTGCTCGGGCTGCCCGTCCTCGACCGCGACGCTCAAGCAGGGCATCGAGCAGCTTCTGAAGCATTATGTGCCGGAAGTGACCGACGTCCGCGCCGTCTGATCCGCACGCCCAAGGGGACATTCATGACCAAGACGCTCGACGAGGCCGGCCTCGACCTGATCTTCCGCACCGCGCGCAGCTATAACGGATATACCGCCGATGCGGTGAGCGATGCCGATCTGCAGGCGATCTACGATCTCGCCAAGATGGGGCCGACCGCCGCCAACCAGCAGCCGATGCGGATCGTCTGGGTGAAATCCGGCGAGGCGAAGCAGAAGCTGTCCACGCTGGTTTCGGCGAACAACGTGGGTAAGGTGCTGGGCGCACCGGTGACCGCGATCATCGGCATGGACCACGATTTCCCCGAAACGCTGGCGAAGGTGTTCCCGCACACCAACGCCAAGGCGTGGTTCGAGGGCAACCAGCCGCTGATCGAAAGCTCTGCCTTCCGCAATTCGTCGCTGCAGGGCGCCTATCTGATCCTCGCTGCGCGCGCGCTCGGTTTCGATGTCGGCCCGATGTCCGGCTTCGACAACGACAAGGTCGACGAAGCCTCTTCGCGGCACCA
>BACX01000659.1 GCA_000333335.1 Sphingomonas-like bacterium B12
TGCTGTGCGAGACGATCGAAGACGGCACCTGCCGCATCCTCGACTGGTTCTCCGCGCCATGGGGCGTCGTGTCGCTCACCGAGGCGGAGGGCGGCAATCGCGGCGACGACGCGGCGCAGGCGCTCGCCGCCTATCACCGGATGAAGTCCCGCGTCGCGGGCGCCTTCGCCGATTTCGCGGCGACGCTCCCGAAACCGGAGATCGCGCCGCGTCTGCTCGGCACGTCGGGTACGGTGACGACGCTCGCCAGCCTGCATCTCGGCCTGCCCGCCTATGACCGTCGCGCGGTGGACGGCCTCGTCGTTCCGGCCGACGCGATGCGCGACATCAGCACGCGGCTGTCCGGCATGACGGTGGCGGAGCGTTCAACCGTCCCCTGCATCGGCAACGAGCGTGCCGATCTGGTGGTCGCAGGCTGCGCGATCCTGGAGGCGATCCTCGACATCTGGCCGGCGGACCGGCTCGGCGTCGCCGATCGCGGCATTCGCGAGGGCATATTGCGTTCGCTGATCGCGCGCGACGCGCATATCCGCTAGGGGGCCGGTCATGACGACGAAACGCACCGGCTCGGGCCTTCGCCAGCGGGTCAAGACCGCGCGTAACCGCACCGCCGCCTCCACCCGGTGGCTCGAACGCCAGCTGAACGATCCCTATGTGCAGCGCGCGCGGGCCGAGGGCTATCGCAGCCGCGCCGCCTACAAGCTGATCGAGCTGGACGAGCGCTTCGGCTTCCTGAAAGGCGCACAACGCGTCGTCGATCTCGGCATCGCGCCGGGCGGCTGGACGCAGGTGGTGCGCAAGATGTGCCCCAAGGCGAAGGTCGCGGGCATCGACCTGCTGCCGGTCGATCCGATCGACGAGGTGACCATCTTCCAGATGGACTTCCTCGACGACGACGCCCCACGCCTGCTCGACGAAGCGCTCGGCGGGCTTGCGGACATCGTGCTCAGCGACATGGCGGCGAACACCGTCGGCCACCAGCAGACCGATCACCTGCGCACCATGGCGCTGGTCGAGGCTGGCGCGCTGTTCGCGACCGAAGTGCTGCGCAAGGGTGGCACATTCGTGGCGAAGGTGCTTGCGGGCGGCGCGGACAATGCACTGGTGGCGGAGCTGAAGCGCAATTTCACGACGGTGAAGCACGCCAAACCGCCGGCGAGCCGGAAGGAATCCTCCGAGTGGTACGTCGTAGCACAGGGCTTCAAAGGGCGCTCTGAGTGAACCCTCTCCTCCCTGAAAGGGAGAGGAACTGACGGAGTTGCACTCTCCGCCCCGCCTCCACATATCCGCCACCGTAACCAAGAGCGGGAATTTCATGAGCGAAGACAAGATCGGCTGGCACGGCACCACCATCCTTTCGGTGCGGCGTGGCGGCAGGGTGGTGATCGCCGGCGACGGGCAGGTCTCCATGGGCAACACCGTGATGAAGCCCAATGCGCGCAAGGTGCGCACCCTCCACGACGGCGGCGTGATCGCGGGATTCGCGGGCGCCACCGCCGACGCCTTCACTTTGTTCGAGCGACTGGAGGCCAAGCTGGAGCGTCATAACGGCCAGCTGATGCGCGCCGCCGTCGAGCTGGCGAAGGACTGGCGGACGGACAAGTATCTCCGCAACCTCGAAGCGCTGATGATCGTCGCCGACAAGGAGGTGACGTTGATCCTCACCGGCAACGGCGACGTGCTGGAGCCGGAGCATGGCATCGCGGCGATCGGATCGGGGGGCAATTACGCCCTCTCCGCCGCGCGCGCGCTGGTCGATTACGAAGCGGATGCCGAGACGATCTGCCGCAAGGCGATGGCGGTCGCGGCCGACATCTGCGTGTTCACCAACGATCGGCTGACCGTGGAGACGCTGGACAGCGCCTCCTGAACCTGAAGCCCCTCCCTGAAAGGGAGGGGTTTGGGGTGGGTTCGCTTCCATATCGCGCAGCCCCCGCCCCAGACGAACCCACCCCCATCCCCTCCCTTTCAGGGAGGGGGGAGAAGAGAAGAATGAACGACGCCCTCACCCCCAAGGCCATCGTCAAGGCGCTCGACGAGCACATCATCGGCCAGGCCGACGCCAAGCGCGCCGTCGCGGTGGCGCTGCGCAACCGCTGGCGCCGCCAGCGTCTTGGCGCCGACCTGCGCGACGAGGTATCCCCCAAGAACATCCTGATGATCGGCCCCACCGGCTGCGGCAAGACCGAGATCAGCCGCCGCCTCGCCAAGCTGGCCGACGCGCCTTTCGTGAAGGTGGAGGCCACCAAATTCACCGAGGTCGGCTATGTCGGCCGCGACGTCGAGCAGATCGCCCGCGATTTGGTCGAGGAGGCGATCCGGCTGGAGCGCGAACGCCGCCGCGTCGCGGTGAAGGACAAGGCCGAGGAGGCCGCGCTCGGCCGCCTGCTCGTCGCGCTGGTCGGCAAGGATGCGTCGGAGGCGACGCGCATCGCCTTCACCCAGCGCTTCCGCGACGGCACGCTCGACGACAAGGAGATCGAGGTCGAGGTCGAGGACCAGCCGCAGACCCCGTTCGAGATCCCCGGCATGGGCGGCCAGGTCGGCATGATCAATCTCTCCGACATGATGGGCAAGGCGTTCGGCGGCAACAAGCCGACCAAGCGCCGCAAGCTCCCCGTGCGTGACGCCTGGACCAAGCTGATCGAGGAAGAGAGCGACAAGCGCCTCGACAGCGACGACCTCAACCGCGCCGCGCTCACCGACGCGGAGGCCAACGGCATCGTCTTCCTCGACGAGATCGATAAGATCGCGGTCAGCGACGTGCGCGGCGGCTCCGTGTCCCGCGAGGGCGTGCAGCGCGACCTGCTGCCGCTGATCGAGGGCACGACGGTCACTACCAAATACGGCCCGATGAAGACCGACCACGTCCTCTTCATCGCGTCCGGCGCCTTCCACGTCGCCAAGCCCAGCGACATGCTGCCCGAACTGCAGGGTCGTCTCCCCATCCGCGTCGAACTGAAGGCGCTGACCGAGGAGGATTTCGTCTCGATCCTCACCGACACGCGCGCGTCGCTCACGCAGCAATATGTCGGGCTGATCGGCACCGAGGGCGTGACGATCGGCTTCACCGACGACGGCATCCGCGCGATCGCCAAGATCGCCGCGCAGGTGAACGAGACGGTGGAGAATATCGGCGCCCGCCGCCTCCAGACGGTGATGGAGAAATTGCTCGAGGAAGTCAGTTTCGACGCCGAGGATCGCAAGGGCGAGACCCTCACCATTGACGCCGCCTATGTCGAGGCGCAGCTTGCCGGCGTCGCAAAGAACACGGATCTCAGCCGCTACATCCTGTAGCGCGGGTCCGAAAGGCGCTGGGGGCAGCGCCGGAGGGGGCGTATGAGGATGATGTGGAAGGCCGGCGCCGCGGCGGTGCTGGCCATGATCGTGGGACACGGCGCTTCCGCGCATGTGAAACCGGGCGATACCGCACCGAAATTCACGATCAGCACGTTCGACAAGCAGAAGATTAGCTCGGATCAGCTGCGCGGCCAGGTGGTCATTATCAATCGCTGGGCGACGTGGTGCGGCCCGTGCAAGCAGGAACTTCCCGAGTTGGACGCCTATTACCGGCGACACGCGAAGGATGGGCTGCGCATTTTCGCGGCAACCACCGAGGATTCGGTGCCCGACTATCTGCTGAAGCCGATTTCGAACCTTCTCGCCTTCCCGCTCGCTCACAGGGTGTCGAGCAGCGCGTTCGATATATTGGACGCCGTGCCGACCAACTACGTGATCGATCGTAACGGCGTGGTTCGCTACGCAAAGGCCGGCGCCTTCGACGCCGAGACTCTGGACGCAATCGTCGGCCCGCTGCTGGCAGAACCGGTTCCGGCGGCCACGACCACGGTCGCCGCCATCCATTAGGTCGACCTCACGCCGCGCACTCGACATCGCCGCTCGCCTCCCCCAAGAGGTCCGGCATGTTCGCACTTGCAGCACCGATCCTCTTCGTCCTGATCTGGTCGACCGGCTTCATCGTGGCGCGCGCGGTGATCCCGTTCGTCTCGCCGGAGCTGTTCCTGTCGGCGCGACTGGTGCTGACCACCCTGCTGCTGGGCGCCGCCGCGCTGGCCGCGCGCGAGGCGTTTCCGCGCGGGCGGCGGCTGGGGCTGCACCTGCTGGCAGGAGCGATGCTGCACGGTTTATATCTGTGCCTGAGCTGGTGGGCGGTGTCGCGCGGAATGCCGGCGGGCATCATGTCGCTGCTCGGTGCGCTGCAGCCGCTGATGGTGGCGGTGGCGAGCTTCCTGTTCCTGCATGAGCGGCTCGCCGCGCGCGGTTGGCTGGGCCTCGCCGTCGCGATCGCGGGCGTCGGCTGCGTGCTGGCACCGACGCTGATGAAGAGCGGCGTCGGATCGGTGGACGCGTGGGGTGCCATCGCCGCCGTCACCGCGATCCTCGGCATGACCGCCGGTACGATGATCCAGCGCGGTGCACTCGCCAGCGATCCGATCCGCGTATCGGGCGCCGTGCAGAATGCGGGCGGCGCCGCCGTGGCGATCCTCGCGACGCTGGCGATCGGGCAATATCGCTGGGAGCCGATGCCGATCCTGTGGTTCGGCCTCGCCTGGTCGGTGCTGGCGCTGTCCGCCGCCGGCCTGTCGCTGCTCGTCTGGATGGTCCGCCACCAGGGCGCGACGCGCGTGTCGGCGCTGCTGCTGCTCGTGCCGATGCTGGCAGCGGTCGAGGCATGGCTGCTTTCGGCGAGAAGTAAGGCCCTGTGCAGATCACCGCCTTCGCGCTGGCGCTGGGCGGCGTGCTGCTCGCCCGTGCCGCGCCCAAGCCGCCGATCGCCGAACCGGCCTAGGCGCCGAACCCGCCTAGACAAAGCCAACGCGCTCGCCCAAGGATCGCGGCCGTCATGCACAACATCCTCGCCCACGTCGCGACGTGGATCATCTCCGTGATCTCCGCGATGGGCTATGGCGGCGTCGCGCTGCTGATGGCGATCGAGAGCGCCTGCATCCCGCTCCCCTCCGAAGTGATCATGCCGTTCGCCGGCTATCTCGTCTCGACCGGGGAGCTGAACCTGTTCTGGGTGGCGACTGCGGGCGCGATCGGCTGCAATCTCGGATCGATCCCGGCCTACTGGGCGGGGCAATATGGCGGCCGCGCCTTCATCCTGCGCTGGGGCAAATGGGTGCTGATCGGCGAGGACGAACTGGACAAGGCCGAACGCTTCTTCGAACGGTTCGGCAGCTTCTCGATCCTGATCGGACGGATGCTGCCGGTGATCCGCAGCTTCATCGCCTTTCCCGCCGGCATGGCGCGGATGAACCTGTGGCGCTTTCACATCTATACGTTCGTCGGCAGCTGGCCGTTCTGCTACGCACTGGCGCTGATCGGCAAGCATCTGGGGGCGGCGTGGAACAACGATCCGCGCCTGCATGCCATCATGTCGAAGCTCGATATCGTGGTTGTGGTCGCGATCGTCGCGGCGGGCGCCTTTTATGTCTGGCACCGCGTGCGGGGCATGCGGAAGGGCTAAGCCTCGCCCGCGCCGATCAGGCGCAGTGATCGACCGTGCCGATCGGCACGACCCGGCCGTCCTTGAGGTCGATCTCCATCCGGAAGACGCCGCCCTTGGCGACGAAATCGTGGACCTCGTCCATCCGGCAGACCTGACCGGTCATCGCCTGCTGGGCCTGTTCCGCTTGCAGGGCATCGGGCCCCGGCCCCATCTCGTCGGCCATGAAGGCCATGACGACTGTGCCTCCCTCCGCGCGGAAACGAACGCTGTCGTCGTGGATCGGCCTGATCACGCCGCCGCCATAATTCGCGGTGCGGCTGTCCGCCATCTTGGGCGCCAGCCATGCTGCGTAGCGGATCACCTCGGGCGAAGCCGGAGGCTCGGTGGCACTCGCCGATGCCTGCTTGCAGGCGGGCAACAGCGCCAAACCGCACATCATCGCGACCACCCGCAGGCGGACGTCGCTACTCCGGATCGCCACGCGACACTCCCTGAAAGACCCCGCCGGCACGATGCCGCACGGGGCCTAACAGGGAATGAAGATCAGCCCTGCTGCGCGCGGGGCTGGCCGCCGCCGTTGCCGCCGCGACCACGGCCGCCGCGACGACGACCGTTGCCGCCGTTACCGCCACCGGGGCGTTGCTGACGGTCGCCGGCGCCGGCGCGCTCGCCACGATCCGGGCGGTTGCCCTCGGCCGGGCGCTGCGGGCGATCGCCACGATCGGGGCGGCCACCGCCGTCGACCGGGCTCCAGTTGGAGCGCTGCGGGCCGGGATGGCCGCGCCCGCCGAGCGGGTTGGCGACTGGGCCCCGCGGCGAGGCGTCGCGCGAGGTTTCGCGGTTGGTGCCGCCGCGATGGATCTGGCCGTGCTGCGGACGGCCACGGCCACCACCGCGCCCGTCGTTGCGACCGCGCGAGCCAAGCGCATCGCGCTCGCGATCGTCCTGGCTGCCCATCTTGGGGAGCGGCAGGCGCTTCAGCTCGACGACGAAATTCTCCGGCAGCGGCAGCTCGGTCGGGTGGACCTTGGTGAGCTTGGTCACGTCCTTCATGTTGCCGCGCTCGTCGGGCGAGACGAAGGCCATCGCCATGCCCGAGGCACCCGCCCGCGCGGTACGGCCGATGCGGTGGACATACTGCTCGGGCACGTCGGGGATGTCGAAGTTGAAGACGTGGGTCACGCCGTCGACGTCGATGCCGCGCGCCGCGATGTCGGTTGCGACCAGGATCGGGGCCGAGCCATCACGGAACGCAGAGAGCGCCTTCTCGCGCTGCGGCTGGCTCTTGTTTCCGTGGATCGCGGACGCATTGATGCCCGCCGCGCCGAGGTGGCGGACGATGCGATCGGCGCCATGCTTGGTGCGGCTGAACACCAAAGCGCGGCCGATCTCCAGCTCGCGCAGCTTCAGCGTCAGCAGCGCCTGCTTCTCGTTCTGGTTGACGTAGGTGAGATACTGGTCGACGCGCTCGGCGGTCGACGAGACCGGCGCCACCGCGACCTTCACCGGATCGGTGAGGAACTTGTCGGCGAGCTCGCCGATCGTCTTGGGCATGGTCGCCGAGAAGAACAGCGACTGGCGCTGCTTCGGCAGCAGCGGCACGATCCGCTTGAGCGAGTGGATGAAGCCGAGATCGAGCATCTGATCGGCCTCGTCGAGCACGAAGATCTCGACGTTGCGCAAGGACAGCGCGCGCTGATCGATCAAGTCGAGCAGGCGGCCGGGCGTGGCGACGAGGATATCGACGCCGATCTGCATCTGCCGGATCTGACGGCCAACGGGCACGCCGCCGAACACGGTCGCGACCGACAGCTTCAGGTTCTTGCCATAAGCGCGCATCGAATCGGCGATCTGCGAGGCGAGTTCACGGGTCGGCGCGAGCACCAGCATGCGGCAGGTCTGCGGCAGCGGGCGCTTCGGCGACGCGGAGAGGTGGTGGAGCGCCGGCAGCGAGAAGGCAGCGGTCTTGCCGGTGCCGGTCTGCGCGATGCCGAGGAGATCGCGCCCCTGGAGCAGCGGCGGGATCGACTGCGCCTGGATCGGCGTCGGCGTCACATAGCCTTCGGAATCGAGCGCGGATTGGATGGGCGCGGCGAGGCCGAGGTCGGAAAACTGGGTCAAGATGATCAATCCATATGCATGGCCGCACGCAGCCCCGGACGGACCGGGGGCGCGGCAGCGGGTTCGATGACGACCCGCGTGAAAAGGGGCAGCCCTCAGGCAAAGCGTCACGCTGGGACCGGCTGCTCGACCCCCCTGTCTCGGGGCGGCGCGTTTCACGCGGCACCGGTCCATGGCTTGAAGCCATCGACGCGCGGGCCATATGGCGTGCTGCGTTGCAAAAAGCAACATGACCATGTTGTAAGTTGCTTATTGCAACGGAACTGTCGATCGAACAGCGCGTTTCGCCGGCAGATTGGGAGGACAATCCCGTGAACGACATGACCCGGATCGCGCACATCGATGCGACAGGCCTTCACCCGGCGTCCGCCGTGCCGAAGCGCCCCTTCGTCCTGCGCGCAGGCAAGAAGATCCGCCGTTATGTCGATGCCATCGTGGCGCGCTCTTCACGCGTGCCGAACGATCCGGTGCTGGATTCCGCCGTCTTTCCCTGGACACGGATATTGCGCGACAATTGGCAGGCGATCCGCGAGGAGGCACTCGCCGTCACCCGCGACCAGAATGCCGTGCCGGCACTACGCGCGGTATCGCCCGATCATGCCCGCATCGCCGAGGATGACAAGTGGCGCAGCTTCTTCCTGATCGGCTATGGCGCGCGGATCGAGGAGAATATCGCGCGTTGCCCCAGAACGGCGGCGTGCTGGCGCAGGTGCCGGGCCTCAACAGCGGCTCTTCTCCATCTGCGCCCGGGACGCAC
>BACX01000658.1 GCA_000333335.1 Sphingomonas-like bacterium B12
CTGCCCGCCGTCCGACCACCTGATCGCCGCTGCGATCGGCATGCAGCGCTTCGACGTGCTGCAGGCGAGCAACATCGCCGGCAACCTCAACGACAGCCTCGCGTGCAGCTTCCACGCCTTCGATCACATGGCGTGGGACGGGCGGAAATATCCCCACCTGACGGCGGACGGAAAGCAGCCCTTCTGGGTGCTGGGCAAGGGGCTGTTCTTCAAGGCCTCCGATCTCGTCGAACTCGGCGGTTTCCACCCGTGGATCACAATCGAGGATCCGGAAGTCGGCCTGCGTTTCTGGAAGAACGGCAAGCGGCTCGGCTATATCGAGAACCCGCTGATCGAGGAGGTGCCCGCCACCTTCGGGCGCGGCATCACGCAGCGCAAGCGCTGGGTCGCGGGCTTCTTCCAGAGCCTCGACGTCCCGCTGAAGGCGCTTGGCTATAGCTGGCTGGAACGGCTGAAGGCGTGGATGATCTTCCTTCCCTGCCTCAGCTACTGGATCAACCCGATCGGCATCCCCGTCGGCATCTGGGCGCTGTGGCGCTGGGCGGACGGCACCGGGCCGCTGCCGGCGTGGACGGTGATGCTCTCGATGGCGAACATCACCTGCTATGGGCTGGCGATGGTGCTGCTCTACCTGTCGGTGTGGCGCCGCACCGCGCTGGTTCTCGAACGCAAGCGCGACCGGCTGCGCTACCTCGTCCGCTGCAACCCGATCTTCCTGATGATCTGGGGCCTGATCTGGATCGCGCCGCTGTGGATCGGCTGGCGGATGTACCGGAAAGACGGTGGCCTCGTCTGGGAACGCACCGAAAAGATCGACGCCAACAACAAGCTCGTGCGCCGCGTCCGCGGCGGGAATGAGGAGACCGCATGACCACCAAGCATGTCCTGATCACCGGCGGCGCCGGCTTCATCGGATCGCACCTCGCCGACGTGATGATCGAGCGCGGGTTCCAGGTGACGGTGCTCGATGCGCTGCTGCCGCAGGTGCATGGCGACGCCGAGAAGGATAAGGAGGGGTGGCCGGTCTACCTCAACCCCAAGGTGCTGCGCATCAAGGGCAACGTGCTCGACGCCGAGGTCTTCCGCGATGCGCTGGACGGGGTGACGCACCTCGCCCACCTTGCGGCATCGGTGGGGGTCGGCCAGTCGATGACCGACATCGTCGATTACACCCGCAACAACGCGCTGGCCGCCGCCGTGATGCTGCAAGTGCTGAGCGAGGGCGGCCATACGATCGAGCGGATGGCGGTCGCCTCCTCGATGTCGATCTACGGCGAGGGCGCCTATCGCAATTCGGAGTCCGGCGAGCGGGCCGCGCCGCTGCCGCGATCGGCCGGGCAGCTCAAGGCGCAGGAGTGGGATCTCTTCGAAAACGGCGCCTCGCTCGATCCGCTGCCGACCGACGAGGACAAACCGCTCCAGCCCGGATCGATCTACGCGATCAACAAGCGCGATCATGAGGAGATGTTCCTCTCGGTCGGCCGCGCGCTGGATATCCCGACCGTCGCGCTGCGCCTGTTCAACGCCTATGGATCGCGGCAGGCGCTTTCCAATCCCTATACCGGGGTGGCGGCGATCTTCATCTCGCGGCTGGTCAACGACAGCGCGCCGCTGATCTTCGAGGATGGCGAGCAGCGCCGCGATTTCGTCCATGTCCGCGACGTGGCCGAGGCGTTCGCGACGGTGCTGGAGAGCGACAAGCGGATCTGGGATGCGTTCAACGTCGGCTCCGGCAAATCGATCACCGTGCGCGAGATCGCGCAGGTGCTGGCGCGCCAACTGGGCAAGAACATCGCGCCGGAAATCCTCGGCCGCTACCGGGTCGGCGACATCCGCCACTGCTTCGCCGACATTTCCAAGATCGAGCGCGTGTTCGGCATCGCCCCCAAGCGCGACTTCGAAAGCGGCATGGCCGAGCTGATCGAATGGGTGAAGACCGCGCAGAAGCCGGTCGACCGGTCGGGCGAGAGCATGGCGCAGCTGGAACGAGGCAAGCTGCTTGTCTGACCGATCAGGCCATCGTCAGCGTGCGCTGCAACGCCGCGTGCATCGGCTTCGGGCGCATCTCGCCATCGAAGGGCAGGCCGCGGTTCATCTTGCCGCAGTCGACGGGCGTGCAGGCCTGCGCCGCCTTGGTGGCGTCCAGCCGGTCCTGCAGCCAGCTCTGCTTGTCCGACAGGCCCCAGGTGACGACGGAGCCGACCGCCTTCTGGTCCGCCACGACGTCGAGCAGATCCTGGGCGGCATCGGCGACGAGCCGGTCGCGCTCACCGATCGGGCGGCGCAGATCGTCCTCCAGCACGTCCAGCTCGGTGATCGCCACCTCGACGCCCATGCCGGCGAGATCGGCCATGAACCGCGCCGCCCTGGGCTGCGAGACGCGGCCCTTGCGCAGCTCCAGATGGCCCTGGATGCCGACCATGTCGATCGGGGTGCCGTTCGTCCTGAAGCCCTCGACCAGCCGCAGCATCTGGTTGCGCCGCGCCTCGTCCACGGGGTTGTCGTAGAGCAGCGAATAATCGTTGATCATCAGCTTGGCCTGCGGATCCAGCGCCCGCGCCGTCTCCAGCGCGCGGCGGACATAGTCGTTGCCATAGGCACGCTGGAAGTGGGTGCGGCGGAAGCCGTGATCGCCATGCTCGGTGTCGATCATCTCGTTGACCACGATCCATTCGCGGATGCGGCCGGAGTAACGCGGCAGCAACGTCGCGAAGTGGCGCTCGATCGTCTTCCAGTCCCTGCCCGAGGTCATCTCCTCGCGCGCCCAGTCCGGGGTCATCTGCTCCCAGATCAGCGAGTGGCCGCGCACCTGCTGGCCGTGCTTTTCGGCGAAATCGAGGATCGCGTCGTAATTGCCGTACCACGCATCGCCGCGACGCCATTCGACCGCGCTCCACTGGCCGTGATATTCGGGCACGAGCAGGCCGCAGCCGCGGATCGCCGCGAGCAGCGGCGTCTCGTCAACGAGTTGGTCCGGACGCACGGCAGCGCCGAACAGGCGCTGCGGCGCAGCGGGCTCGGCGGTCGGCGACGGCACCACACCACATCCCCGGAAGAAGGTGGGCACGGCCTCGGCGGTTCCGGCGGTGGCCATGGCAAGACCAATCGGCGCGGCCGCCATCGCGGTCAACATCCCGCGACGCGATACAGATTCAAGCATGTCGAGGCAGTCCGAAGTCTGCGCTCCCCCGAGAGAGCGATTGCCTCGAGCCCCGTTAAGCGGGTGGAATCATCGACCGTTAAATTGGTGCTAACCAGCCGGCGGTCAGCCGCCGCGCAGGGCGTAAGCCTCGGAAATGGCGTGGTACATGGGCTTTGGTCTAAGCGCGGTATCGAGAGGCAGTCCGCGATTGGGGCCACCGCCCGCGCCGGGGGATTCGAGCCAGCTGCACCGGTCGGAAAGGCCCCAGGTGGTGATGCTGCCGACCGCGCGGTTGGCCATCGCGACATCGAGATAGCGGCGCACCGCGTCCGCCACCCGCGCGTCGCGCTCGGCCGTCGGGAGCGCGCCGTTCGCCTCCTTCACGTCCAGCTCGCTGATCCGGATCTCGAGGCCCAGGCTGCCGACGTCGTCGAAGAATTGCGCCAGCACCTTCGGATCGAAATGCTCCTGCTTGGCGAGTTCCAGATGCGCCTGCATGCCGAGGCCGTCGATCGGCGCGCCGCTGGTCTTCAGCCCTTCCAGCAGCTTGAGCAGCAGGTAGCGCTTGTCGCGCTCGACCGGGAAATCATAGTCCAGCCCGAACTCGTTGATGAACAGCTTGGCGCGCGGCGCGTAGAGGCGCGCATCCTCCAGCGCGCGGCGGATATAGTCCGGCCCGAAGGCGGCGAGGTAGGGCGAGGGGCGCAGGCCATCCATGCGGTGGCCCATGTCCATCGGCTCGTTGATCACGTCCCACGTGTGGGTGACCTCGCCGTAGCGCGGGATCACCGAGGCGATGAAGCGCCGCACGATCATCCAGTCGGGCTGGTCGGCCAGCGCCTCGGCCGCCCACGGCGCGATGCTGAGATGCCAGAGCAAAGCGGCGCCGTGCATCGCCTTGCCGGTGGAGGCCGCGAAACCGGCGATCGCATCGGCGCTGGTGAAGCTGAGCTGGCCGCGCTCAGGCTCCAGCCACGCCCATTTCAGCTCCAGCTCGGGCGTGACGATGTTGCACTCGCGGGTGACGGCGGCGCGATAATCGGGCTGCTCCGCCAGCAGGCTCGCCCGCACCGCCGCGCCAAATTGCATGCCCGCCCGCCCGGCATGCTCTTTGAGAGGTTCATTGGCTTTCATCGCTTCGCTCGCGTTCGCGAAGCCCATCAGCGGCGCGGCGCCCACGCCCGCCAGCACCGCGCGCCGGCTCCAGCCGCGTGTCCGTGCGTCAGCCATGTTTCGAGGGGTCGTTAACCATGAATGTTGCGTTCAAGCTCCGGAAAGAGCGTCTGCGGTTCATCGCAGCCAACCGGAAAGGGGTTATCATGCGCAAGCGTCATGCGGTGGGGCTTGCCGCCATCGCGACGGGTGTCGGGGTGGGAGCATTGCTGCCCGCCGCCGCGCACGCGGATGGCTGGACGATGCCGGCGGGGCAGGGGCGGACGATCGTCACCGCCCTCTATTCGCACGCCGGCGACAGCTATGACAGCCATGGTACCCTCTACAACGCCAACAACTACAATCAGTACACCGTCTATGTGTCGACGGAATATGGGCTGACCGACAATCTCTCGCTGCTCGCGACGCCGAGCCTGCGCCGCGTGACGGTGCAGAACGGCAGGGACAGTTTCGGCCTCGGCTACACCGAGCTCGGCGCGCGCTACAAGGTGGCGGGCGGCGGCGACTGGGTGGTGTCGCTCAGGAGCACCGTCTTCATCCCCGGCAAGCGCCGCGACGACATCCCCGCGCAGATCGGATCGACCGACGTGCAGGAGGATACCCGCGTCGAGGTCGGCAAGTCTTTCAAGATCCTGGGGATCGAGGGCTATTCGATCGCCGAGGCCGGCTACCGCTTCCGCTCGCGGGGCGAGCCGAACGAGATCCATGCCGACCTGCAGATCGGGCTGCACGCGACGAAGAAGCTGATGTTCCAGGTGAACAATTACAACACCTGGTCGGACGGGGCGGGGAGCCGCTATCCCTCCTACCGCTACAGCAGCGTCTATGCGGGCGCGGTGTACGATGTGACCCCGCATCTCGCGCTGCAACTCGGCGGCCTCGCGACGGTGACGGGCCGCAACGCGCTGAGGGAGCGGGGCGTGTATACGGGCGTGTGGGTGCGGTTCTGAGGGGGGGGGCATCGCCACGACCGCTTCGTCATCGCGAGCCGCGAAGCGGCGTGGCAATCTACTCCGATGGGTAGATTGCTTTGCTACGCTCGCAATGACGGGAAGTGGTGGATTGCGGACATCGGCTAATACAGCCAATGTCATCCTATGCCGACCTATAAGCCAATCGAACCGGGTATTCGTATCAAGGCGAGCGCCAGTGACCTCCTCGCGTTCAAATGGGAGACGAACGGCATCGTTGCCGATTTCATTGTGCCAGATGATAATACGCGCGCGCTTCGTGTCTCGTTTGATCGGCCCTGCATCGTGCGTTTGCTGGACGAGATGCCATTAAGCACCGAAGAGGACGATACGCCAGTTGAAGGCTTGGTTTCCGACCACTTCGCCTACCGGCTGGAAGGCGCACGCTTCGCTCGCATGCAATCGGAGACGTGGAAGGAGATTAGTGGACCGGTTACGCACTACCAGTTCGTGACGGGGTGGGGCTGCATGGATGTGGTAAGTGGCGGCCAACCTTCGTTTTCGCTGATCGCGCGATCCGACTGAATGTCCGTAACCGGGGCGATAGCCGCCATCGCGGAATCGCAGACGCAACTGTGGCGTAAAGTGAGGACAGGGGGAAGGTCACGGCCGGCGCGTCCTTTGCCAATGGCACCCGGTTGCTGGACGGCTTGGGGTAAGCAAGTGCGGATCGTAACCGGAGCCGCGTCCAGACTTTAAGTTCGGGACCAGAAGCCCCTGCCCACGGTTGGCCTGGCAGGGTGTCACGACAGTCCCGGGGTTACAGTTTTTTCAGCGAAGCTTCGGCTTGAAACCGGATGACTCCGCGCCGGCCGTCCGGGGCTTCGATGCAAGCATCTCGGACCCGGTTCCGTCCTTCGCTCCCGTGCGCTTCGGGTTTGAAGAACGCGGCGATTTATAGCCTAATTGGTTCAATATGTCAAGGTAAACCTCACCATCTGCGTCATCCCAGCGCGAGCCGGGATTTCGGTGGGGCTGACGCGGCGCCCCTCCATCGGGAGATGCCAGCTTTCGCTGGCATGACGATCGAGCACACGGCGAAACCGTGCTCGATCTTTTTCATTTCATCGATGAAATGGCACGCTTCACCGCTGGACGCCTCGTTCCGCTTCGGGCATGATCGGGGCAATCAGGGAGATGGGTATGCGGGGCTTGCTGGCACGGGTCGCGGTGGTCTTTCTTGCGCTCGCGCCGGTGACGGCATCGGGCGACTCGCCGGCCAGCGTCCTGCAGGCGACGCCCGGCACCGACGGCAATGCCATCGCCCGCTTCACGCTGCGCTTTTCGGAGGACATGGTCCCGCTCGGCGGCGGCGACGCGCCGATCAGGATGGACTGCGCGGTCGACGGCGCGGGGCGCTGGGTCGATCCCACCACCTATGTGTGGGAATATGCGCACGCGCTGCCCGGCAGCACGACCTGCACCGCGACGCTCAAGCCCGGTCTCAAAACGCTCTCCGGCCACGACATTCGCGGCACCCAGCGCTTCGCGATCGACAGCGGCGGGCCCTATGCCAAAGCGGTGCTGCCCGACGAGGATGGCGGCAGCGAGATCGAGGAGGGGCAGACCTTCTTCGTCGCCGCCAACGGCCCGGTCGATCGCGCGTCGGTCGCGACCGGCGCCTATTGCGCGGTGGACGGGATCGGCGAGCGGATCGCGGTGAACGTGCTGCCGCAGGCGGAGACGGCGCGCGTCTTCACCGGGCTCGGCACCGATTACCGGCTGAACAGCTTCCTCGACAGTGCCGGCGTGCCGTCTCCCTTGCCGGCAAGGGCGCAGGACAAGGCGGCGGCGCTCGCCAATGTGGTGGCGCTGCAATGCCGCCGCCCGCTGCCGCCGGGGCGCGACATGGCGCTGGTGTGGGGTGCCGGCATCCGCTCGCCGGGCGGCAAGCCGGCGGGCGTCGAGAAACGCTTCGACTTCACCGTGCGCGAGGAATTCGCCGCCAAGCTCACCTGCTCGCGCGTGAACGCCGATTCCGGCTGCAATCCGGTCGAGCCGATCAACGTGGAGTTCACCGCGCCGGTGCCGAGGGCGCAGGCGATGGCGGTGCGGCTGGATGTCGGGGGCGGCAAGCTGCTCCAGCCGGTCGACGACAAGGGGCATGACGCGACGCTCTCCAGCGTGAAGTTCGCGGCGCCGATGCCGCCCGCGATCACCGCGAAGCTGACGATGCCGGCGGATCTGAAGGACCAGAGCGGGCGGCTGCTGTCCAATGCGCGGCGCTTCCCGCTGGACGTCGCCATCGCCGAGGCGCCGCCGCTGGTGAAGTTCGCCGCGCCCTTCGGTATCCTCGAAGCCAAGCAGGGCGGCGTGTTGCCGGTCACCGTGCGCGGGGTCGAGCCGGGGCTGGGGCAGGCGGTCAGCGCCGTGTCCGGCGGCCCGCGC
>BACX01000657.1 GCA_000333335.1 Sphingomonas-like bacterium B12
CTTTGTGGTTCGTATGGCGTGCGCAGACGGCGCGCTATCGTGTGGAACAGGAGGCCCATGCCGCCGCCGCCCGGCAGCGTGCGATCTTCGCGAGCACGATCGACGCGCTTCTGATCCTCGACGAGAGCGGCCGCATCCGCATGGCCAATGCGGCCGCGGGGCGGATGCTGGGATACGCGGCGGAGGAGCTGATCGACCGCGACGGTTCGACGATATTGGGTGTGGCCGAGGGCGACGGCGATTTCCACACCCGCATCGGCCTGCGGAACGGCGCGCTGACGCAACCGAACCGGCTGGATCGCACGGTACGGCACCGCGACGGGCACGCCATACCGATCGATATCGCGCTCGGCCTGATGGAGCTGCCGGGTGAGATCCAGATCGTCGCGGCGCTGCGAGACATATCCGAACGCAAGGCGATGGAGCGGCTGAAGGACGAGTTCGTCAGCACCGTCAGCCACGAACTGCGCACACCGCTGACTTCGGTGGTGGGATCGCTCGGCCTGCTGCGATCGGGTTCGGTGGGCGAACTGCCGGACGCGGCGCGCCGGCTGGTCGAGATCGCGGAAAACAACTCCCGCCGGCTGATCCGGCTGATCAACGACATCCTCGATATCGAGAAGATCGGCTCCGGCCGCATGCACTTCGAAAGCGTGCCGCTCGATGTCGCGCGCATGCTCGACCAGGCGATCGATGGCAGCCGGGGGCTTGCCGCCACCAAACAGGTCCGGCTCGAACTGGACGTCGTGGAGCGTCCGCTGATCGTGCAGGGCGATGCCGATCGCCTGCTGCAGGTCGCCACCAACCTGCTGTCCAACGCGGTGCGTTTCTCGCCCGAAGGTGGCACCGTCCGCGCCTCGCTCACCCGCGACGGCGACAATGCTGTCGTCGCCATCGAAGATGAGGGGCCGGGTGTTCCCGCCGATTTCCGCGACCGTATCTTCGAACGCTTCAGCCAGGCGGGCGACGGTGCGGCGATGAGCGGCGGCACCGGCCTCGGCCTCGCCATCTCCCGCGAGATCGTGCTCGCCCATCAGGGCCGCATCTGGTTCGGCGAGGCGCGGGGCGGTGGCGCCCGTTTCACCTTCTCGCTGCCGCTTCCGCCGCCCGATCCGCGCACGGAGAGCGGCGCCCGCCCGCGCATCCTCGTCTGTGAGGCGAATGTCGAGGCGGCGCAGATCGTGCGGGGGATCCTCGAGCGCGAAGGGTGCCTTGTCGATTGCGTAGGCACCGCGCGCGAGGCGCAACAGGCCGCGCGCACCGGCCGCTATGACGGCTTCATCCTCGATGTCGCGCTGCCCGACGAAAACGGCCTTGAGGTGGTGCGTGCGCTCCGCCGCCGGGCCGACACGCGGCTGCTGCCGATCATCGTCGTCTCGGGCATCGTCGATCCGCAATCGGCCGGCGCGGCGGCGCTGGAGGTGATCGACTGGATCGACAAGCCGGTCGATCAGGAGCGGCTGATCCGTGCGGTGCGCCGTGCCGTCGAACATAGCGCGACGACCCGTCCGACCCTGCTCCACATCGACGACGATCTCGACATGCTGGAGGTGACCGCCACCGCGCTCGCCGAACAGGGGCGGATGCTGCGCGCCACCACGGTCGCCTCGGCGCGCGATCTGCTCGGCCAGCAGACGCCCGACATCGTCATCCTCGACGTCGCGCTGCCCGACGGATCCGGTCTCGAGCTGCTGCCCGATCTTCTGCTTGCGGACGGCACGGCCATCCCTACGATCATCTATTCCGCCACCGACGTGCTGCCGGAAGTCCGGGGGCAGGTCGACGCGGTGCTGGTCAAGTCACGTCGTTCCCTGCCCAATCTCGCCCAGACGATCCGCCGGCTGCTGGCCAGCGTTTCAACAACGGACGCCCGATGAGCGCATCCATCCGAATCCTGTGTGTCGATGACGAGCACGACATCCGCACCATCGCGACGATGTCGCTGGGCTTGGATCCGGCGATGGAGGTGCGTTCGGCCGGCTCGGGCGCGGAGGCGCTGGCGATGCTCGAAGCGGGGGACTGGCGGCCGGATGTCGCGCTGCTCGACGTGATGATGCCGGGCATGGATGGCCCGACCCTGCTGACCGAGATTCGCGCCCGCCCCGCCATCGCCGACCTGCCGGTGATCTTCATGACGGCGCGCGCCCGCCAGTCGGACGTCGATGCCTATCGCGCGCTCGGCGCCAATGGCGTCATCGTGAAGCCGTTCGATCCGATCGAGCTGGCGAAGCAGGTCCGTGCGCTGATCGGATAGGAATCAGCCCGCCTCGCGCACCCGCTCGTGGTGGCGGATCACCTCGTCGATGATGAAGCGCAGGAACTTCTCGGAGAAATCTGGATCGAGATGCGCCGACTGGGCGAGGCTGCGCAGCCGCGCGATCTGCTCCTCCTCGCGGTTCGGATCGGCCGGCGGCAGCTGGGTCTCGGCCTTGTAGCGGCCGACCGCCTGCGTCACCTTGAAGCGCTCGGCGAGCAGGAAGACGAGTGCCGCGTCGATATTGTCGATGCTCTCGCGGTAGCGCTTCAGCGTCTCGTCGGTCATGCGGTCCGTCCCGGTGCCGGTTGCAGGAAAAGTCGCGGCTCTCTTCGCGGCGCGGGGCGCGACATGCAAGCCCAGCTTGCCTTTACCCGCGTCAAGCGCCAGAGGGGCGCGACATGACCGCGACCGTTCACACGCTCCACCCTGGCGCGCCGACGCCTTCGCTCGATCCGCTGGTGTCGCTGATCGCGTCGGACATGAATCAGGTCAATTCGGTGATTCTCGCGCGGATGCAGAGCGAGGTGCCGCTGATTCCCGAGCTGGCCGGTCACCTGATCGCCGGCGGCGGCAAGCGGATGCGACCGATGCTCACGCTCGCCAGCGCGAAGCTGCTCGGTTACGGCGGCACCCGCCACCACAAGCTCGCCGCGACCGTGGAGTTCATCCACACCGCCACGCTTCTGCACGACGATGTGGTCGACGGTTCGGGCATGCGGCGCGGCAAGCGCACCGCCAACCTGATCTGGGGCAATCCGGCGACGGTGCTGGTCGGCGACTTTCTCTTCTCGCGCTCGTTCGAGCTGATGGTCGAGGATGGCAGCCTGCGGGTGCTGCGCATCCTGTCCGGTGCGTCGGCGATCATCGCCGAGGGCGAGGTGGCGCAGCTCACCGCGCAGCGCCGGATCGAGACCGACGAGGATCGCTACCTCCAGATCATCGACGCGAAGACCGCCGCTCTGTTCGCCGCCGCCTGCCGCATCGCCGCGGTGATTGCCGAGCGCGACGAGGAGGACGAGCTGGCGCTCGACAGCTATGGCCGCAACCTCGGCATCGCCTTCCAGCTGGTGGACGACGCGATCGACTATGCGTCGGACGGCACGACGATGGGCAAGGATACCGGCGACGATTTCCGCGACGGCAAGGTCACGCTGCCCGTGATCCTGGCGCACGCGCGGGGCGACGAGGCGCAGCGCCGCTTCTGGAAGGATGCGATCGAGGGCCGGCGCACGTCCGACACGGATCTCGCCCATGCGATCGACCTGCTGGAACAGTCCGGCGCCGTCGCCGACACGCTCGCCCGCGCCCGCCATTACGGGCAGCGCGCGATCGCGGCGCTGGGCCGTTTCCCCGATGGCCGCGCCAAATCGGCGCTGATCGAGGCCGTCGAGTTCGCGGTGGCGCGCGCCTACTAGAAACCGGGCCTCGCTCGACGCGTTATGTCCGCATGGACGATACGCAGAGAGAGGGCCGCGAACTGGTCGGCGAGGTGCGCGAAGCGGCGGCGCGCCACAAGGTGAGCTGGGGCCTGCTGGTGCCCAGCCCCCATGTGGTCGATCTCGGCGCCGAGCATGTCGAGGAAATGGCGTATCAGGACATGGCCGAGGCCAAAAGCCGCCTGCGCGACCATATCTGCACGACTTACGGGATCACGGCGGCGGAACTGTGCAGCCTCGCGAACGCGTGACGATGGTTGGAAACGGGCAACGAGCCGCCTAATCGGGGCGGGTGAGCGAGCTTCCCATCCACGCTGTCCTGCCCGACCTGATCGCCGCTCTGCGTGCCGGATCGGCGGGAGTGCTGGTCGCGCCGCCGGGTGCGGGCAAGACGACGGCTGTGGCGCCGGCTCTCCTCGGCGAGGCGTGGTGCACCGGCGAGATTCTGCTGCTCTCCCCCCGCCGCCTCGCCGCACGCGCCGCCGCCGAGCGGATGGCGCAGATGGCGGGCGAGCCGGTCGGCAGGACTTTCGGCTATGCCGCCCGCCTCGACACGAAGCGCTCCGCCGCGACGCGGGTGACGGTGCTGACCGAGGGCATCTTCCGCAACCGCATCCAGTCGGACCCAGAGCTGGCGGGCGTCTCGGCCGTGCTGTTCGACGAGGTGCACGAGCGCAGCCTCGACAGCGATTTCGGCCTCGCGCTCGCGCTCGATGTCCAGGCCGCGCTCCGCCCCGATCTGCGGCTGGTGGCGATGTCGGCGACGCTCGACGGCGAACGCTTCGGGCGGCTGATGGGAGAGGGAACTCCGCTGATCGAGAGCGCGGGGCGCAGCTTCCCGATCGAGCATCGCTACCTCGGCCGCGATTCGACGCAGCGGATCGAGGATGCGGTCGCCGCCGCCTGCCGGCAGGCGCTCGCGGATGAGGCGGAGGGCGGCATCCTCGCCTTCCTGCCCGGTGTCGCCGAGATCGAGCGGACGGCGGAGCGCCTCGATCGCCTGGCTCCCAACGTCGCTCTCCACCGCCTCCACGGCAGCCTCGATCCGGCCGAACAGCGCGCCGCCATCGCGTCCGCCGCGCCCGGTATGCGAAAGCTCGTCCTCGCCACCTCGATCGCGGAGACCAGCCTGACGCTCGACGGCGTGCGGATCGTCGTCGATTCGGGGCTTGCGCGGCGCCCGCGCTACGATCGCGCGGCGGGCGTGACGCGGCTCTCCACCGAACGGGTCAGCCAGGCGGCGGCGACGCAGCGGGCGGGACGCGCCGGGCGGCAGGCGCCCGGCGTGGTGTATCGCCTGTGGGAGCAGGCCGCGACCGCCGGCCTGCCGCCCTACGACCCGCCCGAGATTCTGGAGGCGGACCTCTCCGCGCTGCTGCTCGATTGCGCGATCTGGGGGGTGAGCGATCCGTCCGAACTGCGCTGGCTCGATCCGCCGCCCACTGCCGCCGTCTCCGAGGCGCGCACCCGTCTGGCGGCACTCGGCGCGATAGACGCGGACGGTCGGCCGACGCCCCACGGCAAGGCGATCGCCGCTCTCCCGTTGCCGCCACGTCTCGCGCACATGCTGGTCGCCGCCGCACCGCTCGGGCTGGCCGAGGTCGCGGCGGAGACCGCGGTGCTGATCTCCGAGCGCGGGTTGGGCGGCGATTCGGCCGACCTCTCGCACCGCCTTCAGCGCTGGCGAGGCGAGCGCGGCAAGCGGGCCGAAGCGGCACGGGGGTTGGCAAAGAGGTGGGCGAAGCTGACACCGCCCTCACAATCCGTCCGCGTGGAAGGGGCGGAAGGCCTTTGCGTCGCGCTCGCCTATCCCGATCGCATCGCCCGGCGCCGCGATGCCTCGGGCGAGGCGTGGGCCAGCGTCGGGGGGCGGGGTTACAAGCTCGATCCGCTGTCCCCGCTGGCGCGTGAGGAATGGCTTGCGGTGGCCGAAACGCAGGGTATCGCCGCCGGTGCCCGTATCCTCTCGGCCGCGCCGATCGACCGGCCCGCGATCGAGCAGCTTTACGGCGACCGCATCGCCGAGGTTCGCGCCGTGCGCTTCGATCCCGCGACGGGCGGTGTCGCCGCGACCCGCGAGCGGCGAATCGGCGCGCTCAGGCTCGGCGGCGGGCCGGACGACAGGCCCGATCCCGCCGCCATCGCCGCCGCTTTGCTGGAGGGCGTGCGGGCGGACGGCCTCGACAAGCTGCCATGGCCCGAGGGCGCCGCGCGCCTGCGGGAGCGTGCCGCTTTCGCGCGCCGCTTCGACGAATCGCTCCCCGATCTCTCCGATGAGGCGCTGATCGCGACCCTCGACGACTGGCTTCCGCCGCTGCTCGACGGCCGGCGAAGGCTGGATGCGATCCCGCCGGGCGATCTTGCCGGCGCGTTGCAGGGCCTGCTCGGCTGGGAGGGCGGCCGGACGGTCGACCGACTCGCGCCCGATCGCCTTGCGACGCCCGCCGGCAGCTCGCATCCGATCGACTATGCGGCGGACGGCGGCCCCACCGCGGAGATGCGCCCGCAGGCCTTGTTCGGGCTGGCGGTCCATCCCACCGTCGGCGACGGACGGGTGCCGCTGATCCTCTCGCTCACCTCGCCCGCCGGGCGCCCGATCCAGACGACACGCGACCTGCCGGGCTTCTGGGCGGGAAGCTGGGCGTCGGTCGCCAAGGAGATGCGTGGCCGCTACCCGCGCCACCCCTGGCCGGACGATCCCGCCGCCGCTGATCCGACGCTCCGCACCAAGAAGGCGTCCCAACGCACTTGACGCGCGCCGCTGCGCTGCGGCATCGGAACATCTACGCATTTCGAGGGATTTCGGATCATGGCCGCGCGCATCTATCAGCGGATCAAGAACGCCATGCAGTCGGGCCGCGCCCGCGTCGGCACCTGGACGCTCGAGTTCGAGCCGGCCGAGGCGAAGAAGCCCGATCCGCTCACCGGCTGGGCGGGCTCGGGCGACACCAAGGATCAGGTGCGCCTGACCTTTCCCTCGCTGGAGGCGGCCAAGGCCTATGCCGATCAGTACGGCATCCCGGCGACCGTCGTGACGGGTCACGAGCGTTCGCTGAAGCTGCAGGCCTATGCCGACAATTTCTCGGTCGGCCCGATCACGCCGGCGGGTGACTGAGCCTCAGGCGCCGGCCAATATCCCGGCGCCGAGCAGGGTCAGCAGCTTCACGTCCATGATCGTGCCGTCCGCGCGCTTGGCCGCGACGAAATCCGCGATGTCGGCCAGCGGCACGCGGTGGACGGTGATGTTCTCGCCCGGCACTCCGCCGCCTTCGCCCACCCTGGTCAGCCCGATGGCCCGGACCAGCGAGAAGGTTTCGGAGACCATGCCCGGCGAGGAGGCGAACTCGCCGATCACCTCGATCCGGTCCGGCCGGTAGCCGGTCTCCTCTTCCAGTTCGCGCGTGGCGGAGGCCTCGACCGTCTCGCTCTCGCTACCGGCCTCGTCGCCGATCAGGCCGGCGGGCAACTCCAGGCAATTGCGGCCCAGCGGCACGCGGAACTGCTCGACCAGCAGGACATGTCCGTCATCGACCGCGACGATCACCGCCGCGCGGATGCCGCGCGCGCGGCCGACATATTCCCACCGGCCGCGCTGCTTCGCGGTGATGAACCTGCCCTGCCAGCGGATTTCCTCGGGGGTTTCCGAGTCTGGATAGGGGGCGTCGGGAGTGGTCATAGCAGGATCAGGCGGTCCGGTAGCTCGTTGGTGTCGTCGGCAGAGCGCGGGAAATGCTCGGCGAGAACCTGCCCGA
>BACX01000656.1 GCA_000333335.1 Sphingomonas-like bacterium B12
TTCTTCTCGCTTCCGGCGGCATCGGGATGCCCGCGTTGCAGGCCATGCTGTCCAGGCAGGTAGATGACGACCATCAGGGACAGCTTCAAGGATCGCTCGCGGCTCTTACCAGCCTAACTTCGATCATTGGACCGCTGATCGTCACGGCGATTTATGCCGCCTCGGCGAGCACATGGAACGGGTTGGCATGGATTGTAGGCGCCGCCCTATACCTTGTCTGCCTCCCCGCGTTGCGTCGCGGTGCATGGAGCCGGGCCACCTCGACCTGAATGGAAGCCGGCGGCACCTCGCTAACGGATA
>BACX01000655.1 GCA_000333335.1 Sphingomonas-like bacterium B12
GCAACAGGCCGGAGGGGCGTTCGGCCCGGCCCGACACCCGCGCCTCGGCCGCTTCGGCGGCGGCGAGAATCGCGCGCACTTCCTCGTAGAAGGCCTGCCCCGCCTGCGTGGTGGAGAGCCGCCGCGTGGTGCGGTTGACCAGCCGCGCGCCCAGCCGCTCCTCCAGCGCCGCGAGCCGTTTGGAGGCGGCGGCGGGAGAGAGGCCGAGCCTCTGGCCGGCGGCGGAGATGCTGCCCATCTCCACGACGAGTTCGAGAAGGCGGTAA
>BACX01000654.1 GCA_000333335.1 Sphingomonas-like bacterium B12
TATCTGAAGACCGAGGATTTCGCGCGCCGCCCGCTCGCCTGGCTGGACCTGATCACGCGCAACACCGGCAATACGCTGAGCTATTCGCCCACCTTCGGCTACGACATCTGCGCGCGTCGCATCGGCTCGCAGTCCGATGTCGCGGGCCGCTTCGACCTGTCGCGCTGGCGTCTCGCCGGCAACGGCGCCGACATGATCCGTCCGGACGTGATGCAGGCCTTCGTCGATGCCTTCGCGCCCGCCGGCTTCGACGCGCACGCCTTCACGCCGAGCTACGGCCTCGCCGAGGCGACGCTGGCCGTGTCGCTGATGCCGCCCGGCGAAGGGATCGTCGTCGAACTCGTCGACCGGGGGCGCGGCAGCGGGTTCGATGACGACCCGCGTGAAAAGGGGCAGCCCTCAGGCAAAGCGTCACGCTGGGACCGGCTGCTCGACCCCCCTGTCTCGGGGCGGCGCGTTTCACGCGGCACCGGTCCATGGCTTGAAGCCATCGACGCGCGG
>BACX01000653.1 GCA_000333335.1 Sphingomonas-like bacterium B12
CGGTATGGATGGGGCTTTTCGGTTCGTCGTTCCTGCACGAGACCTTCCGGCGAAAGCGAGTCGATGGAGCATCCCTTCCGCTTCGGCGTTGGGCGCTCATGCCACCATCGATCGCCTTCGTCGGAGCCGGGCCGACGACCATCTACACCCTCCAGTCTCTGTTCGAGCACTCGGATGCTTGGTCTCGGATCGTCATCTTCGAGAGAGAGGCGCGGGCGGGCCTCGGCACGCCTTATCGCCCAGGCTGGAACGATCCCGCCATGCTCTCGAACATCGCAAGCGTCGAGATACCGCCGCTTACGGAGACGCTCGTCGACTGGTTGCGCCGACAACCGGGGAAGCGACTGACGGTTTTCGGCATCGATCCGCAGCGGATCGACGACCGCGCCTTCTATCCGCGTCTGGTTCTGGGCCGCTATTTCCTCGATCAATTCGAATTGATGGTGGAGAAAGCGAAGGGGACCGGCTTCGATGTCGATGTCCGCACCCATCATGACGTGCTCGACATGTCGGCCGACGCAGCGGGTGGCATCCGCGTTGCCTTCGAAGATGGGCGTGGAGCCAGGCGAGACGAGCTCTTCGATTACGTGGTCATGGCGACGGGTCACCAGTGGCCCGAAGATCCTGAGGCACATCCGGGCTACTTCACGAGCCCGTGGCCTGCCTCGTCGTTGAAGCGCATCGCCGCCGCGGACATCGGCATCCGCGGCAGCTCGCTGACCGCGATCGACGCTGTTGTTGCCATCGCGACCGCGCACGGCACGTTTGCCGAGAGGGCGGATGAGCAGGTGGATTATCGCCCCGACGAGGGTTCAGAGGGGCTGCGGCTGACGATGATGTCCCGCAAGGGACTGCTTCCGGAAGCGGATTTCTATCATCCGATCCCCTACAAGCCGCTCCGCTACTGCACGGCCGAAGCGATGGAGGCCCTCATCGCGGGGCATCCGGACGATCTGCTGGCGTCGGCCTTCGAGCTTTTCCGGAAGGAGCTCCTGCACGCCGATCCCGACTATGCAGCGCATCTGAAGCTGTCCAACATCACGCTGGAGGACTTTGCCGATCGCTTCTTCGCCGATCGGGCGGAGGCGGACCCGTTCGAATGGGCAGCGGCCAATCTGGCGGAAGCCAAAGCGAACTTCGAAGCGGAGGTCACGGTGCCATGGCGCTACGCCATCCTGCGCATGCACGAGGTGTTGGCACTCATTGCGCCCCATCTGGACGAGGGTCAGCTCAAGTCGTTCGGCAGATATCTGAAGCCCGTGTTCATCGATGAATATGCGACCGTGCCGCACCTCTCGATCCATCGGCTTCTCGCTGTCCATCGCGCCGGCTGTCTCGATGTCCTTGGCGTCGGCGACGACTACAAGATCGAGACGAATTCCTCTGCGCGCGGCGCGACGGTGATCGCCAACGGCATCCCAAGACACTTCGACGCCTTCGTGGATGCGACGGGACAGCCCCCATTGGACGCTGACGATTTCCCGTTCCCGACGCTGCTGGACCAAGGGATCGTTCGGGATGCGGAGCAGGCGGCGGAGGGCGGATCCAAAGGGATCTCCGTCGACGACGTCTTCCATCCGCGCTCATCTTATCCCGCTTCGAAGCGGCTGTTCTGCCTGAGCATCCCGTTCGTTCTGGGGCGGCATCCCTTCGTGCAAGGTATCACGAGTTCGCACGAGATGGGCAGCATCGTGGGGAAAGAGCTCGCAACGCTGATTGGCGCTCACTGGAGCCCGGATGAGAAGGCGGTGGCCGCATGAAGTTGTTCGCGATCTACGTCGGCGGCGAGCATGCCGCTGCCCATATCGAAATCCACGACGTGCGCTTCATCGTCGCTCAGTCCATCAGGGACACGCATGACCAGCTGCGCGCCCAGTGGTGGGGTGCGGAGGGGACGCTCCACATCGACTGCTGGGCTGAGATCGATCATGCCGACGGCTACGACGTCGAGCTGCGTGAGGAGCCATCCCGTGGACGCGAGCGCCTCTTCTTCGTCAACCTCG
>BACX01000652.1 GCA_000333335.1 Sphingomonas-like bacterium B12
GGCGACCATCTTGCCCCGCCGGGCTTGTGTAAGGCGAAGTCTGGAAATGCGCTTGGGTCATGATCGGTAAGCTGGCGCCGGAGCATGCACCGGCACCACCTGCCCATCTCCCGAATTCCACGGAGTGGCGCCACACATGTGAAGAGAGCGAAAAGACAGCAGGATCAGGCGATCGAGACAGCTCCGGAACAGCTGATCGAACACGGCCTGAGGACGTTGCGACCATGTTCGCACGCACCTTCGAGAAGGCGATGCTGATCGAGTGTGAGCGGTTACTGGGTGGGGCATTATGAACGCACGTCCGACCGACGGGACTATGCCAACGGCTACAAGCCCAGTCGGATCGATATCCCGGCAGGCAAAGTAGAGGTGGCGGTTCCCAAAACCGCCGATCGCGGTGCCGAGTCCTTTTTTCCTCGATTGCTGGAGGGTGGCTGCCGTTCTCTGCGCGCTGTCATGCTGGCAGTGGCCGAAATGTATGTGAAGGGTTTCAACTTTCCAAGCTAAGGCGGTGCTGCGCGAGTTTGAGATCGAGGGCCTTTCCTCCTCGCAGGTCAGTCGCGCCATAACCCTGCTCGACGAAGAATTTGAAGCGTGGCGCAACCGTCCGCTCGGCGAGATCCGCTACCCAATCATGGACGCCCGATAAGAAGATGCGCGTAGCCCGCGTTATCCGCAACGCAGGAGTGCTGTCGCAATCGGCATCGGCCCGGATGACCGGCGCCGGTGCTCAGCGTCAGCGTCGCGCTGTCAGAGGACGGTGTCGACTGCGGAGCTAAGCCGAACGCCATACCGATGAGAGGAGCATCGCGATCCGATCGCTTCGACGGCGTTGGAACATGCGTGGGAGCAGCCCGGGCAGAGCCTGGTCGGACGTCCATTCTACCCAAAACGGGGTTATTTGCCAGTCGGATCATCTCGTATTGTGGATCGTCGCGCGGCCTATGCAGCAGGAGCCGGAATTGCGAGGGTAGAGCCCCGATGTGTTCATCGCGGGACACGGCTGCACGGTAGTAGCTGTGCCGAACCAACCCCCGAGAGGTTTCGGCAGCTAAAACATGGGATTGAGCAGCCGATGGAGAATGTCCCTTCTGGGCGCGTTCAACGGAACATCGACCAATCCGAGGAAACATATGGAGCAACCGCACGACGGCGTAACGGCCGACGACCTCACCGGCCGGTTCGCGGACAACCCGTGGAAGATACCGGCAGAGGGCTGGAAGGCCGTTCTGCGACGAAGCTGGCGCGAGGCTAGCGAGGACAATATCGGTATCGTCGCCGCGGGTGTTTCCTTCTACGCGTTTTTGGCGCTCGTTCCCCTCCTGGGCGCGATCGTGCTCACTTATGGCCTCGTGGCGGACCCCGAGACCGTGATCCACGACGTCAAGACGATGACCTCGGTTATGCCGGCGGACGCCGCCAAGCTGATTGGCGAGCAACTCATGCATTTAGTGAAGAGTTCGGACGGGAAGAAGGGCTTGGGCGTGCTCGTCGCGCTTGCCATCGCGCTCTTCGGCGCCCGCAACGGCGCAGGTTCCGTCATCACCGCTCTGAACATTGCCTATGAGGAGAAGGATCGGCGCGGTTTCCTCCGGGTGAACCTCCTCGCGCTTGCGATCACGGGTTGTGCGGTGCTGGTGGCGTCGGTCGTCACGATCGCTATTGCCGCCTTGGGGCATCTGGAAAGCCTGCTCCCATTCTCGTCAGATCTGGTCGTGATCGGCGGAAAGGTTTTTGCCTACCTCGCCCTGATCCTGACGGCGGCTGGTGGTGCGGCCGCCCTCTACCGCTTCGGGCCCGCCCGCCGGAAGCCACGCTGGATCTGGTTGACCCCGGGCTCGGTATTAACGGCTGTGCTCTGGCTGATCCTCACACTCGGCTTCGGGCTCTATGTCGCCCGCTTCGGCAACTACGATGCAAGCTATGGATCTCTCGGGGCGGTCGTGGTGATGCTGACTTGGCTCTATCTTTCCAGCTATGTACTCTTATTTGGCGCGGAGCTGAACTCCGAGCTCGAAAAGCAGACCGCCATCGACACTACGGTGGGGCCAGATCGACCAATGGGCGAAAGGGGGGCTTCGGCCGCCGACCAGGTCGTTCCGGAAGCCTCCGATCCAACCGACCCTAATCCCGCCGTCTCTCCGCCATCGGCGATAGCCATGCTTGCGGCATCCCGGGGAGTTGCCATTGGCATCCGGTTTCTCGGTGGACGGAAGGTTGGCCTTCTGTCGTCGGCTCTGGCAACGGGGGGACTTGCCGCCTTGCGACGACGCGGAGCGGCGCCGAAGGGTATCGCCCTCCTTGGCGCTGCAGCCGCACTGTCGTGGGTCGCAAGAGCAGGCGATTTTAGGGTGCGCCAGGGGACGGGTCGGCGGCCGTGAAGAATTTCCGTCCACCCGGCAGATCGAAAGTCGCTCTGGCGATCGTCCTTAGATGGCAGTCGAGCTGACCCCGGCGTGGCTGCCATCCTCGCCGGGCTTGATCTTTCCGCCGAACAGCACCTTAACGCGGCCGGAAAGCGACATGTCCGTTTCCCAAAACTCAGCGTCCGCGATGTCGAAGCGAAGCAGAGCAAAGTTCGGATCGTCTTTCCCGCCAGGGAACCGCGCTTCAACACGCGGCGACCAGAGCTTCTCGATCATTGCGCGATTGTCTTCGATCCGGACGCTGCCCGATAGGCAGGCGAAGAAGTCGTGCCCCCTGGAAATGAACTGGGCCATAGCCGGCCCTCCCTTGGCGGCCCGATTGTCCCGGCCGACGAAGAATCAGAGTGTGTCGACCTGATCGTCGTCAAGCTGCGCTGTAAGAGGCTCGCTATGCTGCCCGTCCAAGAGACCAACCATGAGGAACGGGCTATCCGCGATCTTCTTCCACAGGTCGAGTTTCAGCTCGCTGTGATGGGTCATTGGTAGCTCCTGTCTACGGTCCGGGAGATTGAACTTGAGCGAAGGCAACGCATTCCGGTCTTGATCGCCCGGCGGATGAGAAAAGATCCGGACCAGACGGCGAGCGTGCACCTGCAACGCGCGTTATGGAAGGCCGCTGGCTGCTCGAACGCCGCCTATCAGCCTTTGCAACGGAACAGGCGTGAAGCTGTTTGGATCGACACCTACGTCGAACTGGCGCGGCATCGGCTTCAGTCGACCGTGGCTATGTCCATGCAGATTGATCGAGCCGCGCGACTGGCCATTCCAGGAGCGAAACGGATAGTGGCAGAGCACGACAGGGTGGCCGCCTAGCTCAAGTTCCACATAGTCTTGAACGCTCGCCCATCCGGACGCGGCCATCGTGCCATCCGGATCATTGTTTCCCCGAACGAGGTTTTTCACGCCGTTGAGACGTTCCAACAGCGCCGGCACGTCGGTTGGCCGGCGGGCGAAGTCGCCCAAATGCCAGACCGTGTCTCCGGGACGCACCGTTGCGTTCCACCGTTCTATCAAATGCGCGTCCATCTCTCCCGCGCCCGAAAAGGGCCTGCGATGGATGTTGATGGTGCGATGATCGCCGAAATGCGTGTCGGCGGTGAAATAGGTGCTCATGTCCAGTAGAGGAGGGTGATGAGAAGGCGGCCCGGGCGCCTCGGTCGCGTGGTCCGAGCGGTTTTGCGAGGGATCAGGTCAGATATTGCCCTGCTCCTCGATGGGCACGATATCGTCAGGTCCGTAATAGAGGCGGGCACACTCTTTTCGAAGGCATCCCCCCTCGAAGACGAGATCGTTGCGCCACGCATCGCGGATGAAGTCGAGCGTGTCGATCTGGCGATCCTCGAAATACATGCGGTGAACGTCCTCGCGGCCGGCTCCGAAAACGACGCGGCCCACCTTCGACCAGATCGAGGCCATCGTGCACATGCCGCAGGGCTGCAGCGTCGAATAGAGCGTGGCGCCGCGCAGCTCCATGTCTCCGATCTCACGGCCTGCCGCGCGGATCGCGACGATTTCGGCATGGGCGGTGGCGTCGCTGTCCTCCTCCGTGCGGTTTCGTGCGAGTGCGATCAGCCGACCGCCAAGGACGATGCCGGCGGCGATGGGTGTCAGCGACGGGTCGGCGCCGTCCTCGATCGCCTTCTCGATCACCGTCCGCATCCAACGCTCGTCCTCGGCGTCGAACGAGGCCGGCTTGCCCTGCGTCGTCATCAGCCCTTCGCCGCCTTCTTCCCACCCTTCTTTCCAAGCTCAGCCTGCGCGGCCGAGGACTCCCGCGGATTCTTCTTGCCTTCCGCCGCCGCCTTCGCGTTCGCCTTCTTGGCGGTCTCGCTGCCATGTCCCTTCTTGTTGGTCATCGTCGTTTTCTCTCCATCGTTGCGCATCATCGTGTCGATCTCGGCGGGCCTCAGCTCGTATTCCAGCTGGTCCATCGTGCACTGGCTCGGCGACTTGTCCGGCCGCCACCGGTGGAGCCGGGTGCCGTGGCGAAAGCGCTCGCCAGTGACCTGGTCGTAGATGACCTCGACCACCAGCGCCGGTCGGAGCGGGGTCCACGGTGTCTTCTCGCCGTTGTTCCACCGGCTGGGGCCGCCCGGTGTCTTTCCCGTGAAACCGGGCGGGGAGATCAGCGCCTCGAGCCTATCGGCCAGACGTTCACGTTCCTCGGACCTGATGGCGCTGGTGAAGCCGACATGATCGAGCTTCCCGTCCTTGTCATAGAGGCCAAGAAGCAACGAGGCGACCCCGGGTCCGCCCTTCACTGGTCGAAAGCCGCCGACCACGCAGTCCGCCGTGCGAAGCTGCTTCACCTTGAACATCGCGCGTTCACCCGAGCGATAGGGATCTTTGATCCGTTTCGCCACGACACCGTCGAGGGCTCCTCCGCTTGATACTAGCCAGCGGCGCGCGTCCTCGACGCTCACGCTCTTTGGCGACAGCAGAAGGGATTGCGATCCGTTCTGCCGGAGGAAGGCCTCTAGCGCCTTTCGCCGATCCGACAGAGGCGCATTGCGAAGTTCCCGGTCACCGAGCCTCAGGCAGTCGAAGAGCATCAGCTGCGCAGGCGTTTCCCTTGAAAGCTTTTCGATCCGGCTTTCTGCTGGATGCAGGCGAGCCTGCAGCGCGTCGAAGGAGAGGACGTGATCAACCGGCAGGATGATCTCGCCGTCGAGCTCGAAGTGATCGGCCGGAATTCTTCCGAGGATTTCGACAAGTTCGGGAAAGTAGCGATCGAGCCGCTTTCCTGATTTCGAATGGATCGTGACAAAGTCACCTTTCCGCGTCGAGATCGCCCGGAAGCCATCCCATTTGGCTCGAACTGCCAGCCCCCATCGGTCGGCAGAGCATCGACGAGCTTCGCTTCCATTGGGGCAGTAGGAGCGTCCGGCATCTCTTTCAACAGGCGGGAGTGGGGTCCGTTCCGATCAGGCGGTCAGCGATCGCAGAAAAGGAAGATTGTCGAGGAAGTTGCGCAATTCTCGACGCCTCTGACCCTCCTTGGCATATTCGGCATCAACTCCTAGGCGCCACCACGCTGAAAGCTCGTCCGGCGACGCCTCGAGACGATCGAACAGCTCTGCCTGAGTTTCGACATCCTCGGCACTTCCAATTCCATCGCGGACGAGTTCGTCGGAGCTGCGCCGCAACGCAGCGCCGACTTCGCCGGGCGACAGCTCGGGGTGATATTGCACGCCCCAGAAGACGCCACGTCCATATCGAATTTCGGCGGCCTGGATTCTGACGCGAGCGTTGCTCGCAAGCGGACGGGATCCTGGCGGAAGCTCGAGCACCTCGTCGCCATGGATCGCGGCGGCGTCCCACACCGGACCGCGTCCGGCGAGAAGCGGGTGACCGGAGGCATTGCGCTCTGCCGTTATCCGGCGCGCGAGACCCGCCTCTCTGGGGCCCTCGATCGGTCCGACCCGCCCGCCGGCTGCCGCGGCCGCGAGCTGTAGTCCGGCGCATGATCCGAAGCTCGGTGTCCCGGAGGCGAAGACGGATCGAACGAAGTCCAGCTGACGCTCGACCTCTGGTGAGAGCTCGTAGACGTGAAGCGGTGATCCGCTGAGGAAGACGGCGTCGAACGTGCCAATGTCCGCGGTGCTGAACAGGTCGGCATCAGGGTCGGCAGGTTCCAAGAGCACGGCCTGACAGACTGGATCAAGTTGTCGGAGGGTGGCTGCAAAGCTCTCGCCCGCACTCTTGCCAGCGCTCTGTCGGCGGGACTCGCGTTCGGAAGAGGTCTCACTCTCGACGACGAGAAAGCGCATTTTTCGTAAGACCTCAAGGATAAGGCCTATCCGGACGGAGGCCGGTCTGTCGAACGTCCGGCGCGCGGAAAGTGATCCCGTCCTGGAGCAATAGCCGATGCGGCTGCTGGATGCCGCGTCGACACGAGCTGTTGCTAGTCTCGCAGATGCAGCGATCCGCCCGGCCCGATCATTCGATGATGTCGCGCGAACATGAATGCGACGGACAGCCAGGCCTGCGCGTTGCGCCCTCCCTCGATCCCGCCGGTGGTCGACCAGAGGCGGATGGCTTCGTCGACATCCGGTCCATGCGACGCTGCAAGGTCCGCCGCCCTAGCAATCACCTCAGCCCTCATGCAGCAGTCTTCCTTGAAATCCGGGTAAAGCCTGAAAACAGCGCGCGTGTGTTGGAATCCCGGACTTCGGCAACGAGACTGTCGACCAGAGCCATCAGAGCCGCGTCGTCCCGCACCTTCCCGAAACCACCAAAGGCCATCTCCCACATGCCGAACTGCCGCTCGGCGACCGACTTGCCAGATAGAAGGACGGTCGCACGGTGCCGCGGATCAGCCTTGATCCGCTGGAATGTGGCCTCGACCTTTCCGGTCTCGCCCTCAAGAGCCTGAAGGAACCTGACGCCGTCGCTGATGAGGAGGCCGGTAATGCCGTCACGGCGGTTGTTGGCGCGGGACGTCGCGAGGATAGCCTCGACATCCGTGACCGTGATGCCCGGACGGGCGGTGCTGATGTAGATGATCTGATGCATGAGCGGCTCCTTCGAAGGTGTTGGCTACGCCGAAAAACCTAATGAAACAGACACATCACGGAGAAATTCGGTGCTCGCCTGACGCAGCTGCCTTCGGAATTCGATCTGCTTCAGGTCAGATGCGCGCTGCCGTCGCGATGTCAGCGCACCCCGCGATCCGATCGCGGAACGTGCATCACTGAGACGACGGATATCGGCGATTTAGCGCGACCCAAGCCCGACCGCGATATTCTCGATGCTGCCGCAGTGATCGACGGGTCTGCATATATGCGACGATCGGACGTCCAGCGCGTTGGAAGCATGAAGGAGTGATGCAGATGAGCGATGCGAAGAAGTTGCCCGAGATTCGCGAAGCCATGGATGCCGACGAGCATCCCATCCTGCGTGAGGATGCAACCGACGCGGACGCAAAGCTCGACGTCGAGCTCGATGAGAGCTTTCCGACGTCGGACGCGCCATCCCAGACCAGACCGGGATCTGGAGATCCTGCCCCTTCGTCCGGGTTCGACGAGGAAGAGGAACGGCAGCTTCAGGAGAAGAACGGCAAGACGCCCCGAGCCGAGTCCTGAAGTGTCGGTGATGCCCAGGGGCTTGGATCGCCGGCTTGGATGGAAGCGGGCTACGGAGATGGCGGCCGATCTTCATGATCGGCGACGGTGTGCTTGGGTTGACGCAGCCCGACCGCCATGTCGATCTCTGGCGATCGCGGCTAGGACCCGTCGATCTACTCGTCCGACCCTTCAGCGAACTGCCCGTCCGCCGACGAGCCTATGGCGTGGTGCAGATAGCCGCCGGAATCATTCTTGCCAGCATCCTGGCACCAAGCCGGAGAAAAGACGATGCTTGAGCACGTTCCGTCATGGCTCGGCCACTTTCTTCGAAATCGCCGCGCAGGTCATGCGAAGCTGGCGTCGGCGGATCCGGCGATCGGCTCCGAAGTGGCCGAAATCGCGCTGACCAGCCCGGCCTTCTCGGCTGGCGGCCGTCTGCCCGTGCGCTTCACCGCCGACGGCGATGGCATCTCGCCGCCGCTCGTCTGGGGCGACGTCCCGGATGGCACCGCATCACTCGCATTGATCGTGGAGGATCCCGACGCGCCCACAGCCAGGCCGCTGGTCCATGCCGTCGTGTGGGATATCCCATCTGAACAACACGGCATCGCCGAGGGCGCCATTCTACCGGACGGTGACGGTGGCCCCGATGGCGACGTCGGTCTCAACAGCTACTTCCGCGAGGGATGGCTGCCGCCGGATCCGCCGACCGGCCATGGCGAGCATGACTATGTCTTCCAGCTTTTTGCCCTTTCGGAGCGGCCCGAAATCGGCACGAGTCCCGGCCGGAGCGCCTTCGTCGAAGCGATCTCACGCCGTGTGCTTGCCGTAGGAGTGCTCGTCGGAACCTATTCGCGCGGGGAGCCGGCCGCGATAGATCTGCCTCCGGCGGAAGACCGTGGCATCGCACCGGCCTGAGAGCCATCCGGTCACACCGGACGGCCGCTATTTCGTCGTGCGCGGTCGCCTCTGGCGCCTCTCGGACCCGATGCTGGATGATCGCCTCCGCCAGAAGCTCGTTTCGGAGCTCATGGCCGCGAGGCGTGATGTCGCGAACGGTAAGAGATCTGACGATCATGAACTGGTTCGCGATGCACGCCGCCGTGTCGACGAGGCGAAGAGGACCCTCGGAGAGCGTGGGCCAGTCTGGTGGAAGGACGGCGCGCCGGACCTGAACCGCCATCTGGCGAAGAATACGGGCTATGCAGATTGGTTTCGAGACGTCTGCGGTTCTGAACGCGGGTAAGAGGTTGTCCCCTGCCGTCGAAGCCTCTGCGGGGTGGTGACCGTCGCACGATGCAATCCGAGCCGACGATCCTATCTATCCGAGAATGCCCAGGCACGACATCCCAGACGCCAATGACGCGAACGTGATCGACTTCCGGAGATATCTTCGGAAGCCGGTGGATCTTCCTGATCGGTCGAAGGACGAGTCGGCGGATGCCCGCTCCGAGAGGGAATCGTTTCGCTACGCCGAGTATGGCGACGGCAGCCGTCCCCGTTTCTGGATCTACGACCTTCTGTGGCTGCTGCCGGTGATCCTGATCTGCTGGACCGGCTGGGAAGCCGTCCGGCAATAGGAAGGTATCCCGATGACGAGCCGTCTTTCCATGCTGGTGTCGGCTCCGGTCGGGTGCAGAAACGTTGGGGCTTCATGACCCATTCGAAGCTCAAACTACCGACGAAGACATGTGTCGCCTGCGGTCGGCCTTTCGCATGGCGCAAAAAGTGGGAGCGAGACTGGGAACAGGTGAAGTTCTGCTCCGATCGCTGTCGCGCGAAGCGAACGACAGCACAAGCCTAGCCCCTCGCAGTCTCGGGGCGGCCAGGCCGACCATTCGCCTGCGACCCGGGGTAACCCGCACGATCGCTCTGCCGGACTTGGTTTGTTGTCAGGGCCCGTCGATCGACACGAGCGCAAGCTCGGCGGCTGCCGATGCCGGACCGGCCGCCGCGCCCGACTGATCGGTGCCAGCGAGCGCGGCGAGGGCGATCCGCATGCTCGTGACACGCGTCGGGGCGTTGATATTCCCGCCCCATGCGAAGGCCGACCTCGCGCCGGACAGATCGCGTTCGATCCGGTCGGCGGACGGCCGGTCG
>BACX01000651.1 GCA_000333335.1 Sphingomonas-like bacterium B12
GCGGCGGAGGCGGAGGCGGCATCTGCAGCGGAGGCCATCGTCGCGGCCGAGGCGCGGCGTGTGGCGGCGCTCGGCGAGCGCGATGCGGCGCAGGCGGTGCTGGCTGCGGCACGCGCCGATCTCGCCTCGCTCGAATCGGAGGCGGCGGCGCTCGCGCGTTCGCTCCCCAAGCGCGATGGACGCGGCAAGGCGATCGACCGGATCACGGCTTCACCCGGCTATGAACGTGCGCTGGCGGCGGCGCTGGGAGACGACATCGAAGCGCCGATCGGAGAGGGGGCGGTGCGCTGGGCGGGCGCCGATGCTGCGGGCGATCCGGCTCTGCCTAGGGAGTGCGTGGCGCTGTCCGATCCGTAGTGTCTTTGGTGGCTAGCGCCGGAGAGTCTCGTTCATGCTGGAGGAATGATGTTCGATTCCGGATCAATCCCGTGGGATCACCCGGTCGAGATCTTCGAAGCGTGTCTCGACCTGCGCGTCCGCTCGGTCGAGATGTCGCTGCGCGATGCGGTCGAGACATTCCGCGATACACCCCGAGAGCGGCGCTGGGCGCTGGGCGTCGGCCTGCATAAAATGCCCAACGTCATGACGGTCGGCGGCAGGCCCATTGCCGTCGGCTTCCTCAACGCCTCGATGTTGACGACGCTGGTGAACATGCTGCCGGATGCCACAGAAATCTGACGAAACTCCGCCACATTCTTTATGCCTGCCTATCTTCATTTGATTGCCGGCCGGCATCACGTGCCCTATCTCGGCTGACATGCAGGATCATGAGTTGGTAATCGCCGCCTTTGAGGCGTGGCGCGGCGCGCCGATGGCGCTGGCGACGGTGGTCTCGACCTGGGGTTCGGCGCCGAGACCACGCGGCAGCCATATGCTGGTCCATACCGATGGCCGCTTTGAAGGTTCTGTGTCGGGGGGCTGCGTCGAAGGTGACGTGCTGGCGCTTGCCGAGCAGGTGATTGCGACCGGAATGACCGAGAGGCGCCTATATGGTGTCTCGGATGCGTCCGCCTGGGAGGTCGGCCTTCCGTGCGGTGGAAGCATAGAGGTGATTGTTCAACCCGTGGGTGAGACCGGATTCTCGCCGGATCTTTTCGACGCCGTGATTGACGGGGGCGCGGCAGGGCATGCCGTTCATATCGGCACCGATCTTGGCACCGGCCGAAGTGCATTGCTGGCAGCGGATGAGACCAATCTGTTCATCAATCGCTACATGCCGCCTCGGAGACTGCTCATCGTCGGCGCGGTGCAGATTGCGCAGAGCCTTGCCGGGATCGCGAAAACGCTGGGAATCCGCCCGGTGATCATCGATCCACGTGGCCGATTCCTGACCGAAGAGCGTTTTCCA
>BACX01000650.1 GCA_000333335.1 Sphingomonas-like bacterium B12
TGGAGGCGGAAGGCCGCCTGCCCGATCTGCTGGTCGCGGCGGTCGGCGGCGGATCGAATGCGATCGGCCTGTTCCACCCCTTCCTCGATGACGACGGCGTGGCGATGCTCGGCATCGAGGCGGCGGGGCACGGCATGGACACCGACAAGCATGCCGCCAGCCTCAACGGCGGCCAGCCCGGCATCCTCCACGGCAACCGCACCTATCTGCTGCAGGATGAGGATGGCCAGATCACCGAGGCGCACTCGATCTCGGCGGGTCTCGACTATCCCGGCATCGGCCCCGAGCATAGCTGGCTGCACGAGATCGGACGGGTGAAGTACGAGGGCATCACTGACCAAGAGGCGATGGACGCCTTCCAGCTCTGCTGCCGCGCGGAGGGCATCATCCCGGCGCTGGAGAGCGCGCACGCCATCGCAGGTATCGTCCGCAAGGCACGGGAAATGGACGATGACCAGATAGTCGTCCTCAACCTCTCCGGACGCGGCGACAAGGACATCTTCACCGTCGCCGACGAGATGGGGGTGAAGATATGACGCTCAAGTGGCGGAGAGGTGTGGAAACTTTCGCGCTGGTGCTTTGCCTGGGGGCGATTTTCCGCGCGGCGATCCTGTGGTTCGCGCAGGGAAATGAGGACCAGTTCTTCAATGCCGAAAGATTGGGTTTGCTCCTCGTGATCGCGTTCTTTGCTGGTCTCGGTTCGGGCGTGCGCGCATGAGCCGCCTCGCCGCCACCTTCACCCGCCTCCGCACCGAAGGCCGCGCCGCGTTGGTCGCGTTCGTCACCGCTGGAGATCCCTCGCCCGCGCACACGCCCGCGATCCTCGACATGATCGCCGAGGCCGGGGCGGACGTGATCGAGCTCGGCATGCCCTTCACCGATCCGATGGCCGACGGCCCCGCGATCCAGGAGGCGAACATCCGCGCGCTCGGCGCCGGCACGAAGACCGCCGACGTGCTCGCCATCGCCAAGGGGTTCCGCGCGAAGCATCCGGACGTGCCGCTGGTGCTGATGGGCTATGCCAATCCGATGCTCATCCGGGGTTCGAGCTGGTTCGCCCAAGCCCTTGAGGAAGCGGGTATCGACGGCGTGATCTGCGTCGACGTCCCCGCCGAGGAGGATGCCGTGCTTGGGCCGGCGCTCCGAAGCAAGGGCGTCGATCTCGTCCGCCTCGCCACCCCCACCACCGATGCGGCGCGGCTGCCGGCGGTGCTGGAGGGCGCGTCCGGTTTCCTCTATTACGTCTCGGTCGCTGGGATCACCGGGCTGCAACAGGCCGCGACCGACAGCATCGAGGCCGCCGTCGCGAAGCTGCGCGCCGGCACCGATCTGCCGATCGCGGTGGGCTTCGGGGTCCGCACGCCGGAACAGGCCGCCGCGATCGCGCGGGGGCGACGGCGT
>BACX01000649.1 GCA_000333335.1 Sphingomonas-like bacterium B12
CAAACTGCGCGCGCTGGACAGCGCCGCGTTGCCGCTGGTCGAGGGGCAGCCGCGTCTCGGCGCCTGCGTCGGCGGCATCGGCAAGTTCATCTGCATCGGCCTGAATTACGCCGATCACGCGGCGGAGACCGGTGCGGCCATTCCTGAGGAACCGGTGGTGTTCAACAAATG
>BACX01000648.1 GCA_000333335.1 Sphingomonas-like bacterium B12
ATTCGAGCTCGGTCCCGGGGATCCTCTAGAGTCAGTACGTTCAGTAAGAGATCCTTTTTCCACTTTTTCCCGAATACCGACGGGTCGGCATTTAATCCAGCGGATGCCATGCCGTTCATCAAGCGGTTGGTGATCGACACGCAAGGCACCGACGGCAGCTTCACCGAACAACAGATGTTCGGATACCCATGCGAACTGCCCCGAATCGACACGCGCTTTGAAACGATGCCCTATAGTTTTGTGACGATGAACCTGCTGGACGTGCCGGGACAGGAACGCGTCGGCCACGGTTTCCAGTGGATCGCGACCATGGATATGAACGGCGATAAGCCGCCAAAAATCCATTATGCCGGCCATGACTGTTCGATTGGCGAGCCACAGTTCGTACCTCGAAGCGACGAGGCTGCCGAGGGCGACGGCTACATTCTGGCGGTAGTGGGGAAGCATCGGGAGATGCGCAGCGAATTGCTCATCCTTGATGCAAGCGACGTCACCGCCCCGCCGGTCGCGACCGTGGCTCTGCCCTTTCGCCTGCGAAGCACAGGCCATGGCTATTGGTACGGGGCGCGACAACTACGTGGCGATACCAATATCCTCGGGGCAAGGTAAATGGCTGACCTGAAAGGAAAAGTTGCGCTCGTCACAGGCGCCAGCCGGGGGATCGGCCGGGAAATCGCCACCCGCCTGGCTGCTGACGGCGCGACAGTTGCGGTCCATTACGGCATGAACCCGCAGGCTGCCGCGCTCACTGTCGAGATCATCGAGAAACAGGGGGGAAACGCGTTCGCCATCCAGGCGGACCTGCGAACACCCGAAACATCCCTTGAGAGGATGTTTGCGGAGTTCGATCACTTGTTGGAGGCGTGCAGCGGACAAAAGGGCCTCGATATCGTCGTCAATAATGCGGGCCAGATCATGTTCGGGGCTGTCGATGTGCTGGAACCAGCCGATTTCGACAAGGCCTTCGCCGTCGATGTAAAAGCCCCGTTCTTCATCACACAGCTGGCGCTGCCACGACTGCGCGACGGCGGACGCATCATCAATATTTCGTCGGCCACGTCCCGCGTCGTCAATCCTGACGTCGTGTCTTACGCTATGGCCAAAGGCGCGCTCGACGTGTTCAGCAAGACGGTTGCTCAGCAATTGGGTGCGCGAGGCATAACAGTGAACTCGGTAGCGCCCGGTCCCACCGGCACAGAGGAGTTCCTGCGCATGGCGGAAGGCAATCCCGCCTTTATGGAACTTGCGAAGTCGCAGTCGGCCCTGCGACGACTGGGAACGCCTGCGGACATCGCGAACGTCGTGGCCTTTCTGGCGAGCGATGAAGGCGGATGGATCACGGGCCAGCTGATCGACGCGACAGGCGGGACGTTACTCGGCTGACATAACTCGCCGGGCGTCAGATCAGTGCGGCGAGGCTGTCAACCTTTGCCGCCTGAGCCGTCGCGGCAGTGATCGGATCGCGGTCCAGGATCGCGGAGATCACCCTCATTGTTTCCGCACGATAGATTACGCCTAGCACCTGACTATCAGGATCCCGGATAGCCGACCGCCAGCTGGAATAGCCCTTGGTGCATCGCAGCAGGATATCAATGAGCGGTTCGGGCACGATAGCGAACTGACAATCCTCGGCCATCTGCATAACGCGCGCGCTCACAGCGTCGGCCGATGCAGACAGGATCCGTTGTGCTTCGCGCAGATCTCGGCGTTGTTCCTCCGTGGCGATCCTGGCGGCGATCGACACCACTTCGACGCTCAAAATCTTGAAAACCGACATCGCGTCAGCGGGCGATACCCTGACGGAAGCGAAATAGCAGTTGATAAGCTGGCAGAGGGCAGTCGGCTCGGCCGAACGCGTCACCAACCCTTTCCCGCGACCCGCGACAGAAGCGGCGATTCCTTCGAACTCCAGCACTCTTACCGCTTGCCGCAACGCGCTGCGATCAGCGCTGTAGCGATCACAAAGGTCCAGCTCCGACCCGAGGCGATAGGCGTGCGCATGCGTATCGCCCAAATCCTTGATTAGCATGCGAAAGACCTGCTCGGCCCGCGAACGGGCGCCCTCCTTTGCGGCCCCCATGGGTATCCGACCGTCCGCTCCCGTGCGCGCATAATGGTCGACAGCAGCCCTGAGGCAGTCGAGCAACTCTATCATCCCAGCGTTCAAGGTCGCGGTCGATCGCCCCTCGTCCATCCGGACGCGGGTCGCGTGCAACACCTCCCGACATATTGCGCCCTGGAGGTCTGTCCCGCGATGCGACGTGACATAGCGATGGATCGCCTCCAGCACCGCCACCAAGTCGGGCGCGAGGACCACCAGTCCACCGTGCGGACCACGCCGCATTCCGGCAGTGCCGCGACTCTCCAAAATTCTGACTGCCTCTCGCAGTACGATGCGGCAAACCCCGAATTGGTCGGCCAACCGGCTCTCTGAGCCATAGATCGCGCCGGTAGGCCAGCCTTGCGCGATCAAGTCAGCCTCAATGCTCGCTGCAATCGCGCATGCGGCTTTGTTAGCCGAGAGCTTCGCGCCTACGATCGCATGGAAGAGCGGATTGGATCGTTCAGATTTCGCCCATGATGGGATCGATCCCGCCACGTCGGATTGGCGTGCCAGCTGCGCGGTTGCCAACGCATCCCTCCATCGTCCTGCGCTGACTCTTATGTTTCTTCAGCGACCTCTTGATCATCGACCTGTTAGGGGCGCCAGTCAATGGCGGGGTAGCGGGGCAGGATCGCTGGGAGCGACGCACCGACAATGAGGACGGCGATTATGATAGGCGAGGCAGGGGCGTAAGCGCCCCACATGTCGCGCATCAGGCCCAACGACACAGGACCTGCGCCCAAGGATAGTGTGATAATACCCATCGCCACGGCAAAAATGGTCGAGGCGTTCGCTAACCCGAAGTAGCGGCTGGTTAGGTAAGGAAGCAGGCTCGCGACCGCGGAGAAGCCCGCCCCGATAAGGGCCAGACCCGCCACCA
>BACX01000647.1 GCA_000333335.1 Sphingomonas-like bacterium B12
CATCGCTCGGGCTTAAGCGTGGCGCCAAGCCGGGCATAGCGCGACTGGCTCAGCCGATAACCGGTCGGGGTGTGCTCGAATCGGATGAGCGGCACGCCGGGCTGATCGACAAAACTGCGCAATGCCGGCAGGATGCGAGGATCGTGCACGGTATCGGCGAGCGCTTCGAAGAAGTCGTTCGTGTCCGCATTTCTGTCGGCATAGCGCGAGAGATAATGCTGCAAACCGCGGCGGAACGCATCTTCGCCCAGATAGGCCTCGATCATGGCGAGCACCTGCCCGCCCTTGCCGTAGGTTATATCGTCAAAGAAGGGTTCACCATCGTCACCGGCGAGCTGATGAACCGGATGGCTGGCGGAGAGCTCGTCCTGGTTGAGTGCTCTCACCGCCTCTTCCGGCAGTTGCGCGCCGACGTGCAGCTCTGGCCGCCAGCGGTCGCCGATGCGATAGCTCATCCAGTTGGCAAAGCTTTCGTTCAGCCAGAGATCGTCCCAGCTTTTGGGCGTAACGAGATCGCCGAACCATTGGTGTGCGAGCTCGTGCGACACGTCGCGGACGAACGCGCTCCGGCTCGCTGCACTGTCGGGGTTAGAGGGCAGAAGCTCCGACTGGTCGTAGATGATGGCGCCGGCGTTCTCCATGGCACCGACCATCAGTGGCGAGGCGATCTGGTCGAGCTTTGCATAGGGGTAGGATCGGCCCATATAGGCTTCGAGCTGGCGCAGGATCGGTCCCGTCTGGGTGAGGGCCAATGTCGCGTCGCCCGCCTTCTGCGGCGCGAGGATGCGTAGCGGCAACCCGCTCCGGCGCTGTGCGTCAGGGGCGACGGTAGTCGTGGACGAGGCGAACGGACCAACTACGAAGGCGAGCAGGTAGGTCGGCAGGGGTTCGGTCGTAGCGAAGACATGGCGCACAAGCGCGCCAGCCGGAGCTTGCGAGCGCTCCGCGGCGGTGCTTGTCACGACGAGACCGGGACGGGTCGTGATCGAAACGGTAAAGGGCGTCTTGTTGCCGGGCCGATCGAAACCAGGGAAGACACGCCGTGCATATTTGGTCTCCAGATGCGACCATACATACCAGCGGCGATCGATATCGAGGCGGTATAGCCCCGCCAGGCTGTCGCCCACCGACCCTTGGTAATCGAGCACCAAAGTCGCACGGCCTGCTAGGCCCGCCTTCTGAAGGTCGAGTCGGGCATGACCGTTGCCGTCCGTTTCGCGGTATGTCGCTGGCGTTTCGGTTCCCGCCTGTCGCAGTACCGCACGGGTGACGCTCAGCCCTGTCCATCGAGCGATATGCTGTCAAACGCCCTGGGCAATTCGACATCGATTTCGACATGGCCGGTAAAGCGGGGCTGATCAGGTAATACTGTGAAGTCGAGGCAATAGGCGAGCGGGCGTGCGGGGCTCGGCGATTGCGCCCTTGCCAGGACGAGTGGCAAACCAAGAACGGCCGTCGTCAGCAAAGCCGCGCGAAGAAGCGTATTCATGTCGGATCGTCTCCAGGAACGTCGGTGGAAAGACGCCATCCAGCAGCCGCGACAGCGCTGACTGTCCGGTTACATACTTCTTGGGCGTGCAAGGATCAGGTTGCCTGGCGGTCAGGCCGGAAGTCGGGCGCGGTCAGTTAGGTCCGGTCTTTTCGCTCCGCTCGACTGGATTCCCCCCCACGGTCTGACCAACGCGCTGTATCTGGGCGGCGTCGTGACCGCCCTTGGCAGCAAAGCGCGCCATCTCCGCGGACTCGGCTCTCATATCACGACTGGCGCCATCGAAATTTTGAACCGCGGAGGTAAACCAGCCTGACATATCGCGCATCGCGCTACTCGGGTTGGCTTGGTTCGAAGAGGCCATCACTTTGGCTGCGCTATCGCTTCGCTCATCCAGATTGCCGTCTGTAGCTCGGCCTTTGCGCGTCATCTGCGCTGCCTCGCGCCTGTTCTCGGCGACGAAGCGCGCCATTTCCGCCGATTCAGCCTTCATGTCCCGACTGGCTTGATCGAAATTGTGGACCGCAGGGGCAAACCAGCCTGACAGGTTCCGCATAGCGCTTGGCGGGGCGACCTGTGCTGTCGCGGTTAAAACTGCGCCAGCAACGACGAGGGATAAGGCACCGCCCATTCCGGTGATCCTGCGTCCGAGGCCGAAACCCGGGTGCATCATCATGACGATGCGTTTGCGGACTTCATCCTTGTGGCTGAGAGCACAGGCCACGGTGGTGAGCGGTGCCGAAGCCGATTTCAGCAGCGCACTGCCATAGGTCTGCCGATCGCCGCCAGGTGCGCTTCGAGACAAGACCGTGGCGTCGCAGGCAAGCTCCTGGTCGGCCCGGAAGCGGCGATAAGCGATATGGGCGAGCGGGTTCCACCAATGTGCCGCGACGAAGCCGAGCGCCATGAAATTGGCAAGGATATCGCGGCGATCGTGATGGGCGCCCTCGTGCAGCAATGCCATGCGCCGTTCCTCGCTGGTGTAACGATCCATGAAATCCAGAGGCAGCAGGATCCGCCTGGAGATCACGCCGGTTGCCATCGGACCGGTCACCGCATGCGACACGAGCACGTCGACGCCGCATCTCGATGTCAGCCGACTCGCGCCCTCGAGCGCGCGGGCCAGAAAAACCCGGTAACTCACCATCTGCCAGCAGAACCAGGCAACCGCACCGCAGGCCCACGCGAAACCGACCACCACCATGATATCGGCTCGGCCAGCCGCCGTTCCAGCGGTTACGACCTGCGCGGCAATCGTCTTCTGCATAGGCGCAAAGGGAATCGGCAGCGGAGGCAGCACCATGCGCGTCGCAGGCAGCGCCCAAAGAGAATAGGCGACCCTTGGCCCGAAGGCGCGGAGCACCGGCCCCCGCAGCAAGAGCACCAGCGAAAGCAAGAGGGAGGTGGCAAGCAGCGATGCGAACAACCAGTGGGTCACGAGCCCATTCCCTTCAGCAGCGCTCGCAGCTCATCGACGTCGTCTTGGCTCAGGCCGTTTTCGGCAAGTTGCGCGACTAGCGGCGCTGCGCGTCCGCCGAACAGTCGATCCACGAGCCTGCGCCCTTCGACCCTGGCATAGCTCTCGCGCGCCACAATCGGGATGTAGAGGTATCGCCGCCCTTCTTCCTCATGGCGCAGCACGCCCTTGGCTTCCAGGCGGCTCAGCATCGTCTTGACGGTGCTCTGGCTCCAGGCACGTGCCGGATCGACCCGGTCGGTGACCTCGCTTACCGTGACCGGCGCATCGGCATTCCAGAGAACCTGCATGATCTCAAGCTCCGCGTCGCTGATACGCTCCATCACTATACGGACTCCGTCGGCTACAAATGTCGCCGACCCTATGGCGGTTACATTTGTAGCCGTCAAGGCGCATTATAACGTTGATTGATGCGTCCACGATCTGTGTGGAAAGGCCGTGCCGCTTGGAGGTGCAACTGTTGATGGCCAACCATAAAGATAGCTGCGGCCGCAAGTATCTGAACAGAGCTTGCGATCAGTCAGGCGCCCCTTTGTGGCCGTTGCCGAGCTCGTCGGTACTCGGCAATTACTGATTTGTGTGGTGGGTTGCTCGCGCGTCAGAAGCGTAAAGTGATATCCGGCCTTTGACCGGGTGCACTCGTTTGTGAGGCTGGTTGGTTCAGTCGGTGTAGATCGTTGGCCCGAGAGGTTAAAGCTCCTATCGGCTTTTCAGACTATGTCGCCTGGGGCGGTCCCTTGGCTCGTACGTGTACCCGGTCCGACCCGATTCAACCATGCTGCCCTACCTCTGTTCGCTTTAGGTTCTAAATGTAAAGCGTATATGCTGTTACTCTGAAGGCCGGATTCGCGGCGGGTCCAGTAGTCACGGCGATCGAGCGATGGCCGGCCTTCGCAGGACGCGCGATTATGATATGGTCGGCGGGACGCAATCGCACCTGGGACGTTGGTGACGACTAATCAGGAGAGTTCGATGCCGCACGGCAGATCAGCGATTGTCATCGGAGCCGGGCTGGGTGGGCTTGCCTTGGCCATCAGGCTTCAGTCGGCGGGTATTGCCACTCTCGTTTTGGAAGGTCGGGATCAGCCCGGAGGCCGCGCCTATGTCTGGAGGCGCGATGGCTACACCTTTGACGCCGGCCCGACCGTGATAACCGATCCGGCATGCTTGCAGGAGCTTTGGCAGCTGTCCGGCCAGGACATGGCGCGCGATGTCGACCTTATTTCGGTGACACCGTTCTACCGGCTGCTGTGA
>BACX01000646.1 GCA_000333335.1 Sphingomonas-like bacterium B12
GCGGCCAGGTGAAGACGGCATCTTCATCAGGTTCATGCCCGGCGCGCGCATCTTCACGATCGTGCAGACGAGGTTGATGCCGGACAGCAATGTGCCGACACCGGCTATCTGCAGCGCCCATATGTAATAGTCGACGCCGACGTCGGGCGAATAATCCAGCTCCGAGAGCGGGGCCATCGCCAGCCAGCCGGTGCGCGCGAACTCGCCCACGAACAGGCTCATCATCACGATGGCGGCGCCCATGGCCGTCATCCAGAAGCTGAAATTGTTCAGGAAGGGGAAGCTCACGTCGCGCGCGCCGATCTGCAGCGGCACCACGAAGTTCATGAGGCCGGTGACGAACGGCATCGCTACGAAGAAGATCATGATCACGCCGTGCGCGGTGAACACCTGGTCATAATGGTGCGCCGGCAGGAAGCCCTGGTTGTCGCCGAAGGACATGGACTGCTGCGCGCGCATCATGATCGCGTCGGAAAAACCGCGCAGGAACATGACGAGGCCCAGCACCATGTACATGACGCCGATGCGCTTATGGTCGACGCTGGTGAACCACTCCTTCCAGAGATAGGTCCAGCATTTGAAGTAGGTCAGCACCGAGAGCAAGGCGATGCCGCCGATGGCGACGCCGATGAAGGTGCCGACCAGGATCGGCTCGTGGATCGGCAGCGCGTCGAGCGTGAAGCGCCCGAAGATCATCTTGGGGAGTTCGAGTGACATCGGCGATCTCAGCTGTGCGAATGGGGCATGGCGGGCGCATTGTCCGGCGCATTGGCCGGGCGCGGCGAGGAGCCGAGTGCTTCCGGCGAGCGCTGGAGCGCACCGGGCGGCGATTTCGGCAGCGTGTTGTTCACGGGCGGGGCCGGATGGCCCATGTTCATGCCGTGCATGTCACCGCCCATGTCCTTCTGCATGACATCGCTCATGCAGGGTGTGCCGGGGGTGGCGCACTGGTTGACGATCCGATTGAACAGGGCCGGATCGACGGAGGCCCAGCGCATCATCGGCGCGTCCTCGCTCGGCTTGGCGAGGTTCAGGTAGGTCGGCGTGTCGAGCGTGCCGCCGGCGGCCTTGGTCTTTTCGACCCACTTGCCGAAATCGGCGTCGCTCATGCCGGCGACCTGGAAATGCATGCCCGAGAATCCGGCGCCGCTATAGTTGGCGGAGATGCCGCCGAACCGACCGGTCTTGTTGAGCACGGCGTGGAGCTGAGTCTGCATCCCCGGCATCGCATAGACCTGGCCGGCCAGCGAGGGCACGTAGAAGCTGTTCATCACCGAGCTGGCGGTGAGCTTGAACTGGACTTCGCGGTCGACCGGAAGAGCAAGGCCGTTGACGGTGGCGATGCCCTGTTCGGGGTAGATGAACAGCCACTTCCAGTCGAGCGCGACGACGTCGATCTCCAGCGGCTTGCTGTTCGCCGGCACCGCCTTGCCGGGCGCGAGGCGCTCCAGCCGGCGATAAGGATCGAGCGTGTGGGTGGTGATCCAGGTCAGCGCGCCCAGCGCGATGATGATCAGCAGCGGGGCCGACCAGATCACCAGTTCCAGCACGGTGGAGTGATCCCAGTCCGGCCGGTAGGTGGCTTCGGTGTTGCTCTGGCGATAGCGCCAGGCGAACAGCACCGTGAGGATCATCACGGGGATGATGATCAGGAGCATCAGCGCGGTGGAAATCGCCAGAAGATGCGCCTGCTGCCGCGCGACATCGCCGGCCGGAAAAAGCACCTGCATGTCGCAGCCGGCGAGCGTCAGCGGGAGGGCCAGAATGGCTGCAATCCGCGGCTTCCGATGGACTCGGGAAAGATGATTCCTGTTCATGGGCGCGCCTTATGACGAATGTTGCGACGCAGCGATATGACATTTTGTCCTATGGACTTGGGTCTATCGACGATTTTCCGCGTTGAATTGCCGTTGCGGCCGATGCACGCTCTTCGGGCCGCAAGGGCGGGAGAGATAATATGATGGCACAGAGCGCGTTGCCGGTCGGCCAGACAGGCCCGGAAATCCATACGCATGGTAGCCACGAGGTGCGACCGAGCGAGATCGCCATCGGCGTGATCATCGGGCGCACGTCCGAATTCTTCGATTTCTTCGTGTACGCGATCGCCTCGGTGCTGGTGTTTCCCCGGCTCGTCTTTCCGTACATGAACCATATCGACGCCACCCTGTGGTCGTTTGCCATCTTCTCGCTGGCGTTCATCGCCCGGCCGATCGGATCGCTGCTCTTCCTCGCGATCGATCGCAGTTACGGGCGCGGTACCAAGCTGACCGCCGCCCTGTTCCTGCTCGGCAGTTCCACCGTTGCGATCGCCTTCCTGCCGGGGCACGCATCGGTGGGCTGGCTGTCGGCGCTGTTCCTCTGCATCTTCCGGGTCGGCCAGGGCATCGCGCTCGGCGGCGCCTGGGACGGGCTCGCATCGCTTCTCGCACTCAACGCGCCGGAGAACAAGCGCGGCTGGTACGCGATGGTGCCGCAGCTCGGCGCGCCGCTCGGCCTGATCGTGGCGAGCGGGCTTTTCGCCTATTCGCTGACCAACCTGTCCGACGGCGATTTCCTCGATTGGGGCTGGCGCTATCCGTTCTTCGTCGCCTTCGCGCTCAACGTGGTGGCGCTGTTCGCCCGGCTGCGCATGGTGGTGACGCCGGAGTATGAACAGCTTTTCGACAACCGCGAACTCCAGCCTTCGCGGGTGCGCGAGACGCTGCGTTCTGACGGCCTCAGATCGTGATCGGCGCGTTCGCCCCGCTCGCCAGCTTCGCGCTGTTCCATATGGTGACGGTGTTCTCGCTGTCGTGGGTGGTGCTGTTCACCAACGAGGCGGCCGCGCGCTTCCTGATCGTCGAGATGGGCGGCGCCCTGATCTGCGTGCTGGCGATCGTTGCCTCCGGCCTGATCGCGGACCGCGTCGGCCGCCGCTACCTGCTCGGCTTCTGCGCCGGCGCGATCGCGGCTTACAGTGGCTTCGCCCCGCAGCTGCTCGGCACGGGTGAGATCGGTACGGCGGCGTTCATGATCATCGGATTCGTGCTGCTTGGCCTCTCCTTCGGCCAGTCGTCGGGGGCGGTGGCGTCGAGCTTCTCGATGCCGTCGCGTTACACCGGGTCGGCGCTGACGTCGGATCTTGCCTGGCTGTTCGGCGCCGGCTTCGCCCCGCTGGCGGCGTTGCTGCTCGCCACCAATTACGGGCTGCTGGCGGCCGGTGGTTACCTGTTGTCGGGCGCGCTTGGCACGCTGGCCGCGCTGGCGATCAACAAGGAGCTGGCGAGCCGGATCGGCTAACCGGCTAGGTCGCGCAGGCAGGCGTCGAGCGCGCCTGCCGCGCCATCTTCGTAGATGGCCGCGAGGTGTCGGCCGACCGCCGCGACAAACCGCCGATCCTCGCCCAACGATCCGAACAGGCTGGTGATCGACAGGAGCGGCGCCGGATCGCGTCCGCCCTCGATCGCCTTCTCACGCAGCAGTGCAGCCAGCGGATGCCGCACGTCGATCGCCGCGCCGGCTTCGTCTATGCCGCGCACGCGCCGCAGCCACGCGGCGACACCGAGCGCGAGAAGATCGATCGCCCCCTCCGACACCAACCGGTCGCGCACCGGATCGAGCAGATAGTTGAGCGCCGCGTCGGGTCACCCGTCC
>BACX01000645.1 GCA_000333335.1 Sphingomonas-like bacterium B12
CGATCCTACATCGACTGCACCGGGCTTCGTGCCGAACTGATCGGCGGAGCGCTGGGTGTTCCCTTTCATTCGGTCGGCGATCGCCTGCTCACCGATCGCGCGCTCGCCTGCAAGCTGCCTTACCATGATGCGCACGCACCGCTCGCGACGACCACGATCGCCGCGGCGCATGCCGCCGGATGGACATGGGACATCGGACTCGCCAACGCTCGCGGTCTGGGCACGGTCTATTCGAGTGATCACATGGACGATGCCGCCGCACTCGATGTGCTGGCGGGTTATGCGGGCTGCGACGTCGGTGCGCTCGATGTCCGGACACTGTCGTTCGAGGCCGGTTATCGCCGGCAGCAATGGATGCACAATTGCGTCGCGGTCGGTCTCGCGGGGGGCTTTCTCGAGCCGTTGGAGTCCACAGGCCTCGTGCTGATCGAGGCGGCGATCGCGATGGTGGCCGAGCTCTTTCCCCATCATGGCCCGATCGATGCGCCGGCCGCACGCTTCAATACGCTGATGACCGCACGCTATGATGCGATCGCCGACTTCCTGAAGCTACATTACTGTCTCAGCCGACGCGAAGAGCCGTTCTGGCGGGACAATGCCGAACCCGGTTCGATCTCCGATCGGCTCGGCGGGTTGCTCGATCAATGGCGGCACCGGCCCCCGAACCGTTTCGACTTCACGCTCGACGTCGAGAGCTTCGCCTATTTCAACTACCAGTATATCCTGTACGGAATGGATTTCGGGGGATCAGTCGCACGGTCGGAGGGTTCCGGAGCCTCGATCGAGAGGGTCTTTCAGCGTATCCATGGTTTCTCCGAACGTGCAGCGGCCGAGTTGCCTGACCATCGCGAGCTGATCACGCGCATCAACACGATTGCCTGAACGGCGATACATGCGGGCTTCGACCGTGGCCGAGGGTGGCGACTTTGCCCGGCGGCGGGTCGTCAATGCCTCGATCTGCTCCTGCATATTTCCTGCGATTGACTGCCCGCCGCTGCCCGCCAAAGTGGGCTGATGTCATCTCAAGGGGGGAATATCGACATGGCCCGCTTTCTGCCGCCCGTTCTTTCGCTCCCCGGCGGGCTGCTCGCGGCGGCGCTCGCGCTGTGCCCGACGCCTGCTCTGGCGCAGGGGGCTATCGTCAGCTCCGCGCCTGAACTCGCCCGCGTTGCCAGCCGGCTGAAGCCCGGCGAGTGGATCTGGGCACCCAGCATCGCAACGTCAGGCCCGGTGCTCGTCTATGTCGATCTTTCGCGGCAATTGGCCACCGTCTATCGAAACGGCGTTCGCATCGGGGTGAGCACCATCTCGACGGGCAAGGACGGCCACGAAACGCCGACGGGCGTCTTCACGATCCTGCAGAAGGATGCGAACCACCACTCGAACAAGTATAACAGCGCCCCTATGCCCTTTGCGCAGCGCCTCACGTGGGACGGGGTAGCGCTCCACGCCGGCGGCCTGCCCGGCTATCCGGAGAGTCATGGCTGCGTGCATCTGCCGATGGCCTTCGCCAAGGCGCTGTTCGGGATCACTGCGCTGGGGGTGACCGTGGTGATCGAGGGCAATGCCGCGAACCACGTGACCACCACCGACGCCAGTCTGCTGGTGCCGCCCGATCTGCCGGGGCAGGCGGCCGATCGTTCGGCGGTGCAACGGGATCTCGATGCGCAGCAATATAGCTGGACACCCCAGATCGCGCCCGCAGGCCCATTGACGATCATCGTTTCCAAGAAGGACCAGATGATCGTCGTGCTGCGCAACGGCAAGGAGATCGGGCGCAGCGTGGCACGGATCAACGACGACGATCCTGGCAGCCACGTCATCAGCTACACGGTGGGCGCAGACGGCAGGCCTCACTGGATCTATGTCGGGCTTCCGGGCCATGATGCCGATGCCGGGCACGAACTGGACGAGGCGACGATCAACCGGGTGCAGATGCCCCGCGCTTTCTATCTTGCGCTGAAGGCGCAGATCCGGCCGGGCGCGACGATCCTCGTCACCATGTCGCCCGTCGGCGGCGGTGGCATCGGCGAGCGTCTCACCATCCTCGATGCGGTGACGCCGGCCCTGTGAGGCTGCTCGCAAGGCGGAGGCGTAGCCGGCTAACCCCGCCTTTCAGATCGATTCCACCCTGCAATGGCTGCGGGGCGGGCGATCAGGATAGCAGAAGCGACTGCGCCGCGACAGCGACCTGCGTCCGGTTGCGGACGTTCAGCTTGCGCATCAAGGCCGTCATGTGGGCTTTCACCGTCTTTTCGGCGATGCCGAGATCGAAGGCGATCTGCTTGTTCAGCTGGCCCATCCGGACGCCGCGCATCACCTTGAGCTGCGTGGGGGTCAGCCGGATCTGGGTATCGCCACGGGCCATCGCGTCAACGGCCCCGGTCGGATTGCTCATCGTGTCTCTCCCTTTCGCAACCGGCTGGACACCATGCGCCGATTGGCCGTCCACAAGCCCGTTCCGCTCTGCGTGAAGTTGGAATCGGTTGGACAGATTTTTAGTATTTCGCGGGGAATTCGCTGTCAATATGCGTTTTTTGGCTGTTCATGGGTACGATCTGTTATACAGCTTTCGCGTGACACGAGCGGAACACCGCGCGGCGCGAAGGGAGGACGGGTGATGGGCAATCCTGCAGGACGGCGATCGGGCGGCATCGTTCGCGAGGCCAGGCTCGCGCGATGAGCGAGGATCTCCGCCTCGTCCTGTCGGCGCTTGTCGGGATCATTGCGGCCATCGCTCTCATCGTCCGGGGGCGTTTCCATCCCTTTCTCGCACTGCTGTGCGGTGCGTTTCTCGTCGGCCTGCTGGACGGGATGCCGATGGCCGACGCGGCCAAGGCGATCCAGAAGGGGGCGGGCGATGTGCTCGGCGGTACTGGTCTCGTCGTCGCGCTTGGCCTGTCGCTGGGATCGATGCTGCAGCTTTCCGATGGGGCTGGCACGCTCGCCCGCTCGGCACTGCGCCGCTGCCGGCCCGCCGTCGCACCCTGGATGAGCATGGCGGTCGCGCTGCTGATCGGCCTGCCGCTCTTCTTCGAAACCGGCGTCGTCCTGCTGTTGCCGATCGCGGCCGCCGCCGCCGCGACGATGGCGCGATCCGGCGACGAGTCGCGCGTTCGCCTGCGGTTGATGCTGCCCGCGCTCGCCGGGCTGACCACGCTTCACGCCCTGGTTCCGCCGCATCCCGGTCCGTTGATCGCGATCGACGCGCTTCACGCCAACCTCGTGCGGACCTTGCTCTACGGCATCGCGGTGGGCGTGCCGACCGCCATCGTCGCGGGGCCGATCTTCGGCGGATGGATCGCGCGTCGCATCTCGCCGTCCGCACCGGTGATCGAGCCGGCCGAACCGCTGGTAACGGCACCCGGCGTGATGCGTGCGCTCGCGAGCGTCCTGCTGCCCGTGCTGCTGATATCGGCCGGTCAGATCGCGACCGCCGCCCCGGCCGGTATCTCGCCGTATCTCGCCTGGATGGAAGCGCTGAGCAATCCGGTGCTCGCTCTGGTGATCGCCAATCTCGTCGCCATGCCCCTGCTGTTCGGGCGACGGATGGGGGACGCGGGCGTGCAGGCCGCCTTGTGGTCGGATGCGATGCGCCCGGCGGGGGCGATCATCCTCGCCATCGGTGCGGGCGGCGCGCTGAAGCAGGTGCTGGTTTCCGCCGGACTCGCTGATTTCCTGGCGCACGTCGCCGCGCACGGCGCGATCCCGGCGATCCCCATGGCATGGGCGGTGGCGGTGTGCATCCGTCTTGCGACCGGATCCGCAACCGTCGCCACCATCACGGCAGCGGGCATCATGCCGGGTGTCGTCGCGGCCACCGGCACATCCCCGGAATGGGCGGTGCTGGCGATCGGCGCGGGATCGGTCTTCTTCTCCCACGTCAACGATCCCGGTTTTTGGCTGGTGCGCAGCTATCTCGGAACCAGTACGCAGGACACGTTCAAGACGTGGTCGGTGCTGGAGACCATCGTCTCGGTTGTCGCATTGCTCCTCATTCTTGCAGGAAGCGCGCTGACATGAATGGGGGAGGTGGGATGCAGGAAGAAAGGCTGGCTGACCGCGCCTATGCCGGCATCGTCGAACTGATCAACGTGGAGGACATCCAGATCGGCGATCGCCTGCCGTCCGAGACCAAGCTGGCGGACATGTTCGGGATGTCGCGCACGATCGTCCGCGAGGCGCTGGTGCGGCTGGCGTCCGACGGGATCACGGAGGCGAGGCGGGGGGCCGGATCCTTCGTGAAGCGCCGACCGTCCGTCCGCCTGGGTTCGCACATGCCGATGCAAGAGATCGCCGCCGCGATCGGCAGCTACGAGGTGCGCTTCGTGCTGGAGGCGGAGGCGGCTCGGCTGGCGGCGGTCCGCCGGACGGGCGAGCAGATGGCGGCGATCGAACGGGCGATGGAGGCCCTGAGCACGGCGTTGCGCGCGAGCGGCCCGGCCAACGTCGAGGACATGGACCTCCACCGTGCGATCTTCGCGGCGACGGCCAATCCGGTGTTCCTTTCCAGCTTCGATCACATGCACGAGGAGATCGACCGCATCCTGCGCGCCGGCGTCGACATCTCGCGCTCGCGCCCGCCCGAGGCGATCAACGCGATGATCGAGGAGCATGAGACGATCGTCGATGCGATCCGCGCACAGGACGGGGATGCCGCTGCGCTGGCGATGCGCTGGCACCTCTCGCAAGGGCGCAAGCGGCTGATGCCCTGAGCCGATTGGGACCATGGTCGCGCCTGCCGGGCGCGACGGGACGCGGTATCGCCGGGGCATCGACAAGGGAGAGTCTGCGTGGCGCGGCATGTCTGGGTGATCGGTTCGAGCCTGCTGGCGATGGCGCTGTCGACCGCGAGCGCGACGGCGGCGCCCACGCCTTTGATGCTGAGCCGCGCGCCGGACGATCCGCGCGCCGTCACCGTCCAGACGGCGGGCGACGGGCGGGCGGACGACACCGCCGCGGTCCAGCAGGCGATCGACCGGGCCGGGGCGAAGGGGGAGGGGATCGTCTTCCTGCCCTCCGGCCGATACCGGATCACGCGCTCGCTGTTCCTGTGGCCGGGCGTTCGCCTGTTCGGCACGGGGCGGACGCGGCCGGTGCTGGTGCTGGGCGACGCGACGCCGGGCTTCCAGACGGGCGTCGCGACGATGCTGATCTTCGCGGGGCGCGGCCCCGGCGGCGGCCATGCCGGCGAGCATGGTAAGGTGCCGTTCCCGCCGCCGGATGCGGTGCCGTTCGACCCGAATATTGCCGACGCCAATCCCGGCACCTTCTATTCGGCGATGGCGAACGTGGATTTCGAGATCGGCGCGGGCAATCCGGCGGCGGTGGGCGTGCGCTTCCATGCTGCGCAGCATGCCTATCTGCGGCACATGGATTTCCGCATCGGATCGGGCCTAGCCGGTATCTACCAGACCGCGAACATGGGGCAGGATCTGCACTTTCACGGCGGGCGCTACGGCATCCTGACCGAGAAGCCGTCGCCCGCCTGGCAATTCTCGCTGCTCGATTCCACTTTCGATGGCCAGCGCGATGCTGCGATCCGCGAGCATGAGGCGAGCCTGACATTGGTCAACGTGGCGATGCGCGACGTGCCCGTCGGGATCGACGTCGACGAGGGTTATGGCGACTGGCTGTGGGGCAAGGACGTCCGCTTCGAGAATGTCTCGAAGGCGGGCGTGATCATCTCCAACGAGGGCAATGCCTACACCCAGATCGGCTTCGACAATGCGGTGGCGAGCGCCACACCAGTATTTGCGCGCTTCCACGGCAGCGGGAAGACGATCGCGGGAGCCGGACCGACCTATCGCATGAAGGCGTTCACCTACGGCCTGACGCTCGATGGGCTCGGTGTACCGGGCACATACCGGACCCGCATCGATCAGACGCGTATCGCCGCCTTGCCCAAGCCGCTGCCACCCGCGATCCGCGCGCTGCCCGATGCCGCGCAATGGGCCGACGTCCGTACGCTCGGCGTGAAGGGCGACGGCAGCACCGACGACACCGCCGCGCTCCGCCACGCGATCGATACGCATCGCGTGCTCTATTTCCCCGCCGGCCGCTACGTCGTCACCGACACGCTGAAGCTGAAGCCGGATACGGTGTTGATCGGCCTCCACCCTGATCTTACCCAGATCGTCCTGCCGGATCGGACACCCGGCTTCCAGGGTGTCGGCGCGCCGCGCGCGCTGATCGAGGCGCCGAAGGGCGGCGGCAATATCGTCACCGGCATCGGCCTGTTCACCGGCGGCATCAACATGCGCGCGACAGCTCTGCTGTGGAAGGCGGGCGCAGGCTCGCTGGTGGAGGACGTGAAGTTCCAGGGCGGCCACGGCACCGCGCAGGCGGACGGCAGCCGCTTCGATCCCTACGACGCCACCCACAGCGCCGACAAGGATCCGCACAAACGCTGGGGCGGCCAGTATCCGAGCCTGTGGGTGACGGACGGCGGCGGCGGCACTTTTGCCAACCTCTGGACGCCGGACACCTATGCGCAGACGGGCATGTACGTGTCCGACACGAGCACGCCCGGTCATGTCTACGAAGTCTCCAGCGAGCATCACGTTCGCACAGAATTCGGGCTGAACCGGGTGTCGAACTGGGAATTCCTCGCCCCGCAGACCGAGGAGGAGAGCGGCGAGAGCCAGGATACCGTCTCCTTCGACATCCGTGATTCCCACGACATCCTGATCGCCAACCTGCACGCCTATCGCGTCACCCGATCGGTGAAGCCGGCACGCGCGGCGGTTCGGATGCAGAACGTGTCGGGCATCCGGCTGCGCAACGTGCATGTGAATGCCGAGAGCGGACTCGGCACCTGCGACGAGAATGGCTGCGCCACCTATCTGCGCGCCAGCAAGTTCCCGTTCGAGAATGCCGTGCTGGACGTGACCCACGGGCTGGAGGTGCGCGAACGCGAGTTCGCGGCGCTCGACGTGCCGGCGAACCCGGCCGCTCCGCCCGCGACGGCGATCGGGGTGCGCAAGCTGGCCGACGGCTTCTTCTCGGCGAGCGGCGGCGTGGTGGATGCGCACGGCAAGCTCTATTTCGTCGATCACGGCCAGCAGCGCATCCTGGGCTGGAGCGAGGCCGGCGGGCTGACGACCGAGCGCGACACGCCGCTCGATCCGGTGAACCTCGCGATGGATCGCGCTGGCAACCTGATCGTGCTGTCCTCCTACGGTCGGGAGGGCACCGTCTACGCCTTCCGCCCCGGATCGTCCGAGGAGCAACTGACCGTCATCGCACCGACGCCGGTCGCCCAACATGTCGGTGGCCGCGTCGCGTTGCCCGGCAATCTGTGGAACAATGGCGAGTTCAAGGACCAGTACGATCCCGCGACCGACCATTTCACCACGCTCGCCGAGATGTTCGCCCGCGACATGGCGGTTCCGAAGACTCGCGAATATGTCTCGCCCGACGGCAGCCTCGTCATCCCCGCCTTCCGCGTCTTCCAGCAGGGGCCGGCGGACCATATCGGCTGGCGCTTCTCCGACACGCTGGACGCTCATGGCTTCGTGACGGCGGAGCAGGGCAAGCGCGTGCTCCTGTCCAACGAATCCGAGGATAAGACCTATTCCAGCCTTGTCGGCGCGGGCGGCGCGGTGACCGATCTCAAGCCCTTCGCCGATCGCGGCGGGGAGAGCTTGGCGACGGGGCCGGACGGGCGCGTCTATATCGCGAACGGGCAGGTGTTCGTCTACGATCCGTCCGGCAAGCCGATCGACCGGATCGACGTGCCCGAGCGCCCGCTGCAATTGCTGTTCGGGGGCGCGGACGGGCGGACGCTCTACATCCTGTGCCACCACGCGCTCTATTCGGCGCGACCCTGACCGGGCGCGGCGGTTACTCGAAGGGCTTGGCCGTGCGGTTCCGCCCGCCGGTCAGCCAGCCGCCGTCGCCCAGCCAGTCGATCAGGCGATCCGGCCAGTGCTGGAGCGAGAGGCGTTCCGAATGCATGGCGACGTTGAAGCCGTGGTCGGTATCGGCGAACAGGTGCAACTCGACCGAGACGTTGGCGGCGCGCAACTGCTGATAGAGCGTCAGCGTCGGCATCGCGCAGCATTGATCCAGTGTGCCGGCGGCGAGGAAGGCGGGCGGCGCGCCGGCGGGCTTGGCCGCCGGAGTGCCGAGCGGCCCCGGATAGATCAGCACCTGGAAATCGGGCCGCGCGCTCACTGCGTCGATCGCGTCGTCGTGGCCGATCCGGGGCGGCTCGGGATTGTCCGCCGCGAGCGAGACCAGCTCGCCGCCGGCGGAAAAGCCCATCAGGCCGATCCGGTTCGGGTCCACGCCATAGTCCGCCGCGTGGGCACGCACCCAGCGGACGGCGCGGCGCGCGTCGGCGGCGGCATCGCGCTCGATCGAATAAGGCGAGCCCGGTTCTCGCGAGAGGCGGTATTTGAGCACGAAGGCGGTGACCCCCGCCTGGTTGAGCCGGTGCGCGGGCATCACGCCTTCGTTCACCCACACCAGCATCCGGTGCCCGCCGCCCGGCACCACGATCATGCCGACGCCGTTGGCGTGGCGCGGATCGGCCCGGTAGACGGTGAGAGACGGATCGTTGACATGGTGGACGTAGGTGTCGACCACCTGCTCCGGCTCGCCATGATGCGCCTCGGCGCCGGGTGCTCCGTTCGGCCACAGCGGGACGCTGAGCGGCCCGGGTTCGGCCTGCGCGGCACCGGCGGAAAGCAAGAGAGCGAGCGCGAGCCATCGGGTCATGTCAGCGGGCCTCCAGCATCCGGCGCGGGAGCCATTCCAGCACCTTGTCGCACAGTATCTCCGGCGCCTCGCTCGAATCGAAAATGACGGCGGGCTCGTCACCGGACGGGCGTTCGAGCGTGCGCAGCTGGCTGTCGAGCAGGCTCGCGGGCATGTAATGGCCGGGGCGGTTGCCCAGCCGCCGGGCAAGCTCCGTCTGGGCGGTATCCAGCAGTACGAAGACGATCGGCGTGCCGGTCGCCACGGTAAGCCGCTCCCGATAGCCGCGCCGGAGCGCCGAGCAGGCGGCGACCACCAGCCCGTCGCGCACCACGGCTTCCGCCATCGCGCCGCCCAGCCTGTCCAGCCAGGGCCAGCGATCCTCGTCGGTCAGTGGGATTCCGCCGCGCATCTTCGCGACATTGGCTTCGGAGTGGAAGCTGTCGCCTTCCAGGAACGTCGCATGCAGCCGCGCGGCGAGCAGCGCCCCGAGCGTGGATTTGCCGCTGCCGCTGACCCCCATGACGACGATCGCGAGCGGGGCGATCCGGTCCTTCTCCACTGCGCTCGACACCGGCTTCCCTTCACACGTCCGACTTCCGCCCACGGCACGCACAGACGCGGCGGCAAGCGGATCGCGACACCTTTTAGGAGGGGCGATCGCATCCGCCCAATTAGGACCATGGTCGCGGCTGTCGAGGCCGGACCGCCTGTCTATCGTGGGACATCAAGAAGCGGGCCATGCGAGCACCGCTTCATCGAACGAAGGGATAGGGATGCGGCTCGAAGGGGTAGCGCTAACGGTCATGGCGGCGGCTTTTCTGCCTGCTTCCGCATGCCTGGCGGCGTCCAGCCTGAGCGCCCCGCTCGACGATCCGCGTGCCGTCACCGTGCATGCCGTCGGGGATGGCCACGCCGACGATACCTCCGCGATCCAGTCCGCCATCCAGGCCTCGCGCGGCAAGACGGGGGAGGGCGTCGTCTTCCTGCCTTCCGGCCGCTACCGGATCAGCCGCTCGATCCTCGTGCCGCAGGGCGTGCGCCTGTTCGGCGTCGGTCGCACCCGTCCGGTGCTGGTGTTGGGCGATACCACGCCCGGTTTCCAGACGGGCGTCGCCACGATGGTGGTGTTCATGGGCGGCGACCAGTACGAGGTCGGCAAGGTGCCCGAGCCGGTGCCCACCGCCGTGCCGTTCAGCGAGCATATCCGAGACGCCAATTCGGCGACCTTCTATTCGGCGATGAGCAACGTCGACATCGAGATCGGCGCCGGCAACCCGGCGGCGGCGGGCGTTCGCTTCCGCGTCGCGCAGCATGCCTTCCTCAGCCACATGGATTTCCGGCTCGGATCGGGCTTCGCCGGCATCTACCAAGCTGGCAACGAGTGCGAGGATCTGCATTTCCACGGTGGCCGCTACGGCATCGTCACCGAGAAGACGTCGCCCGCCTGGCAGTTCACGCTGATCGATTCCTCCTTCGACGGCCAGCGCGAGGCTGCGATCCGCGAGCATGAGGCTGGGCTGACGCTCGTCAACGTCGCGATGCGCGACGTGCCTGTCGGCATCGATATCGATCAGGGTTACGGCGACTGGCTGTGGGGCAAGGACGTCCGCTTCGAGAATGTCGCGAAGGCGGGCGTCGTCATCTCCAACGAGGGCAACGCCTATACCCAGATCGGCTTCGACGATGCGGTGGCCAGCGGCACGCCGGTCTTCGCCCGCTTCCGCGACAGCGGGAAGACGGTGGCGGGAGCGGGGCCGGCCTATCGGGTCAAGGAATTCACTTACGGCCTGACGCTCGATGGGCTCGGCGTGCCGGGCACCTACCGGACCCGCATCGATCAGACGCGCATCGCCGCCTTGCCGAAGCCGGGCGCGCCCGCGATCCGCGCGCTGCCGGATGTCGGCCAGTGGACGAACGTCCGCACGCTTGGCGTGAAGGGCGACGGCACCACCGACGATACCGCCGCGCTCCAGCACGCGATCGACGCGCACCGCGTGCTCTATCTGCCGATTGGCTTCTACCGGATCACCGACACGCTGAAGCTGAAGCCGGATACGGTGCTGATCGGCCTGCACCCGAGCCTCACCCAGCTCCAGCTGCCCGACAACACGCCCGCCTTCGCCGGCATCGGCGGCCCGATCGCGATGGTGGATGCGCCCAAGGGCGGCCACAACATGCTGTCCGGCATCGGCATCTTCGGCGGTCGGATCAATCCGCG